>DATHWA010000193.1:0-7412 GCA_035461025.1 Gillisia sp.
ACTATCTTTTTAGAAGTATGGTTGGGTGCATTTTCAGCAGCAAATTTTGATTTTGAAGTTCCGCAGGAGGTGAGGATTACAGCTACAAAGATCGCTCCTGCAATTCTGGATAAGATATTTTTCATTTACATGATCATTTGGTTAGGTCTTCAACAATAAGCCTGGCGGTTTTCTCACTTGCACCAGTCCCGCCAAGTTTTTGCTCTAACTCAAAATACTGTTTAAATATTGTTTCCCTGTGGTGTTTATCCAGGATTTTTTTAAGTTCTTTTTTTAAATTTTTCTTATTCAGTTCTGCCTGAATAAGTTCCTTCACCACCTCTTTTTCCATGATGAGGTTCACCAGGGAAATATATTCCAGGTTGACAATTCTCTTTGCGATATGATAAGAAATGGTACTTCCTTTATAACACACCACTTCCGGCACTTTGAAAAGCGCGGTTTCCAGGGTGGCAGTCCCGGAGGTCACAAGGGCGGCAGTGGAGAGGCTTAGCACATCATAAGTCCTGTTCATCACCAGTCCTACATTTTTCTTTTTAATGAAAGTATTGTAAAATTCCGTTTCCTGGCTGGGAGCCCCGGCTATGACAAATTGATAATCGGGGAAATCATCTGTGATGCTCAGCATTATCTCCAGCATTTTTGAGATCTCCTGTTTTCTGCTCCCCGGCAGTAAAGCGATTATTGGCCTGGCATCCAGGTTATGTTTTTTTCTGAAGGCCTTTGGCTCCTCCAGCTTAAATTGACCAATGGCATCAATAAGCGGATGGCCTACAAAATGAACCGGAAAATTATGCTTCTCCTCGTAAAATTGTTTTTCAAAGGGAAGGATGACATACATTTGGTCTATATCTCTTTTAATGGCTTTGATCCTGTTTTCTTTCCAGGCCCAGATTTGGGGAGAGATATAAAAATGTGTGGGGATCCCTTGCTCTTTAGCCCATTTTGCAATTCTTAAATTAAAACCGGGATAATCGATAAAAATTAGCGCATCGGGTGTATGGGCCAGTATATCTTCCTTGCAAAAAGCTATGTTTTTTAAGATGGTGCGTAAATTAAAGATCACCTCTACAAATCCCATAAAAGCCAGGTCCCGGTAATGTTTTACCTGGGTCCCGCCTACCTCCTGCATGAGATCCCCTCCCCAAAACCGAAATTCTGCTTGGGAGTCAATCTTCTTCAGGGCCTTCATCAGGTTTGCTGCGTGCAGGTCTCCGGAAGCTTCCCCGGCAATTATATAATACTTCATATTACAGGAATTTATAAAGTGCCAGCGCTACTGCAATCAATACCATTGCAAGCATCACACCCCGGGCGTGATAAATAAGGTTCTTCTTTAAAAATATAAAAAATGGCAGAAAATTTAGAGCCGCCCCCAGTACGATTATTTTTCCCAGGTAATCATTTCGAATGGAATCCCTAATAGTTTCATCCAGCCCCATTTGAGAGAAGAGAAGAATATAAATTATGATCCCTCCTGTGGTTGCAGCAAGGCCAGTAAGAAAACCAATTAAAATATTAATCTTTATCATTAAGGTTCCAGCTGTTTAGATCCTGAATAAAATGATGGGCCGTAAGATCAAACTGTACCGGCACAACAGAGACAAAACCGTTGGCCAGCGCCCACTCATCTGTATCCTCCCCCTTGTCTTCATTGACAAACTTTCCTGTGAGCCAGTAATAATCCCTTCCCTGCGGATTCGTTCTCTTATCAAATTCCTCTACCCAATAAGCTTTTGCCTGCCTGCAAACCTTTATTCCTTTGATCTCTTTCTCAGAGAGTTTTGGCAGATTTACATTGAGGACCACCCCTTTTGGAAGGCCATTTTTTATGACATTTTGCGTGATGGCCTTTACAAATTTCTTGGTAGGTTCAAAATTGGCAGTCAGGGAATAATCTGTTAGTGAGAATCCTATGGCAGGAATCCCTTCTATTCCTGCTTCCACAGCCGCGCTCATCGTTCCGGAATAGATCACGTTGATAGAGGAATTAGACCCGTGGTTTATTCCGCTTACACAAAGGTCCGGTTTGCGGTGAAGGATCTCCTGGGTTGCGATCTTTACACAATCTGCCGGGGTGCCGGAGCATTGATATTCCTTATGGTTGTAATTTTCCTTGATAGTAACGGGGTCGCAATACAGCGTATCACTCAGGGTTATGGCGTGTCCCATGGCACTTTGTGGCCTGTCCGGAGCTACTACGATTACCTCTCCTAATTCCTTCATAACCTCAATAAGGGCACGGATTCCCGGGGCTGTTATTCCATCATCATTGGTAACCAGGATTAGTGGTTTTTTTTTTGGCATAAATGCTTTTTTAAGAGTTGCTAAAATAGTAATTTCCAAAGGAAAGCTTATCTTAGGCGTTTAACAATTTATTGCGCTGCTTTATACTATTGGCACAGTTTTTTATGTTATTATCTTGAATACTTAATGATGAAACTTACACGGCTTATGAAAAGGAATTATAAAATTTTGATTGTAGTGCTACTCATGGCGGTAGCTTCCTGCAGTTTTACAACCAAAACTTCCAATGATCCCAACAAAGATAAACTTCTTATAGATCTTATTACCTATGTGCTTGATCGCGGTCATTTTGACGCCAAGGATATAGATGATGATTTCTCCAGGGAAGTTTACAAGGATTATCTTGGGGCAATAGATCCTTTAAAGAGGTTCTTTTATAAGGAAGATATTCAAGAATTCGCTGCATATGAAGACAGGATAGATGATCTTATTAAAGAAAAAGATCTTAGCTTTTTTGATCTTACTCACGAAAGATTGCAGTTAAGAATGAAAGAAGTACGTGAGATCTATAAAGAGATCCTTGCAGAGCCGTTTGATTTTTCTGTTCAGGAAGATATCAATACCAATTATGATGAAATAGACTACGTTTCTTCCCGTGAGGAACTTAAAGAGCGCTGGAGAAAACAATTGAAATTTTCTGCCCTAAGCACTTTCTATGATAAAAAGCAGGAACAAAATGGAGAAAAAGATGAGAGTTTTGACGATTACTCATATGAAAATTACGACGGAAGCTTTGAAAACCCTGGGGAGGAACCGGGTAAAGTAGCTGCAACAGATGATGACGGGGAGCCACGTGAAATTAAAACAGATGCTGAACTCGAGATAGAGGCAAGAGAGACTACCCTTACTTCTATGAATGAATATTTTGATTTTACCGAAGAACTTGAACGCAAGGATTATTTTTCTGTATACGTAAATGCTATTGTTGAAGAGTTTGATCCGCACACCTTTTATTTCGCACCCCAGGACAAAGACAGGTTTGATATAGCAATGTCTGGTAAACTTGAAGGAATAGGTGCGAGATTACAAAAGAAGAGCGATAATATAACGATAATGGAAGTTATCTCCGGAGGTCCTGCCTGGTTGAGTGACCAGTTAAGCGAAGGGGATATTATCCTTAAGGTAAAACAGGAGGATGAAGAGAATGCAGTAAGCATTGTTGGAATGAGGCTTGATGACGCCGTTAATCTTATCAAAGGCCCAAAGGATTCCAAAGTTACCCTTACTGTAAAGAAAAAAGTTCTGGGGAATATTGAAGATGTAACCATAACCCGTGATGTTGTGGAGATTGAAGAAACATATGCAAAATCTGCTAAGGTGGAGAAAGAAGGTAGAACCTTTGGGTTGATCAACCTTCCAAAGTTCTATTTCAATATGGAGAACTATAATGAGCGTAATGCAGCAAGTGATGTTAAACAGGAGATCATTCGTTTAAAGGAAGAGGGAATGGAAGGACTAGTGCTGGACCTTAGAAATAATGGTGGAGGTTCGTTAAAAACTGTGGTCGATATTGCCGGGCTTTTCATTGAAAAAGGTCCTATTGTACAGGTAAAATCTAAAATGGAAGGACAGGAAGTCCTTGAGGATAAAGATCCAAGTATCCTTTGGGATGGTCCATTGGTAATTCTGGTTAATGAATTATCAGCTTCCGCTTCAGAAATACTTGCTGCGGCAATGCAGGATTATAAGCGTGCTATTATAATAGGTAGCAAACAAACTTATGGAAAGGGAACTGTACAAAATGTAATAGATCTCAACCAGACCGTAAGAAGCAATGAATATGGAGATCTGGGAGCTTTGAAACTTACAACGCAGAAGTTCTACCGTGTGAATGGTGGTTCTACCCAGCTGGAAGGTGTGAAAAGTGATGTTGTTGTTCCGGACAGGTATAGCTACATAGACATAGGAGAAAAAGATTATGAGAATCCGCTTCCGTGGGATCAGATCAAGCCGGCGAAGTATAAGGTTTGGGATGGATATATAGATTATGAGGATGTGATTGAAAAAAGCAAGGAAAGAATGGCGGCAAGCGCCCAACTTAATCTTATTGCTGAAAATGCAAAATGGGTAAAAACCCAGAGGGATGAGGAAATCTATCCGCTGCAATATGACGCATACCATGCTCAGCGAAGTAGTACTAAGGAGGATGCAAAAAGGTTCAATGAGATATCAAAATACTCGTCCAACCTTACTTATAAATCCCTGCCTTATGAAGTAGCTCTTTATGAGAATGATACTATTCTTAAGGAGAAGAGAGTAAGATGGCATAGATCCCTAAGCAGCGATGTTTATGTGGAAGAAGCCATCAATGTACTGGACGATATCAAAGTGAACAATATCAAAAAGTCAAAACTGGCAGATATCAGAAAATAATAATTGCAATAGCATTATATCAACACCCCAAAAGTTTCTACTTTTGGGGTGTTTTGTTTATGAGAGCCCTCGAATAAAAGAGAATACAAGGTGCGAGCCCCGGAGGGGCGATATATTCATATCGATGGGTGCAGATCGTTGGATAAAAAAGGAATAAATGAAAGCCCCGGCGGGGCGGCATCTTTATAGCAATAGGTGCAACCCGTATAAAAGAGAAATTAGGAAATAAAGCCCCGGCGGGGCGTCATATTTATAGATTGGTGCAACCCATCGTATAAAATAACGAGATAATAAAGCCCCGGCGGGGCGACATATTTATAAAAGAAAAGTATATGAAAAGAAAATACATCTATCCCGCGATCATTCTTTTAGTAGCAGCCATTCTAATTACAGCCGAACAATGTTCCGGCTAAGAATGTTTTACCTACCAGTTAGACAATCTTTCAGCATCCAGCTTTATAAAGATAAATAGCAGCAGCGTGAAACCCCATAATCCCGATCCTCCGTAGCTGAAGAAGGGTAGCGGTATTCCAACTGTAGGGAAGATCCCTATTACCATCCCAATATTCACCATGAAGTGGAAGAATATAATCCCCGTAATGCTGTAGCCATAGACCCGGTGGAAAATATTTTTTTGCCTTTCAGATAAATAGAGCAGCCGGAGCAACAGTAGGACAAAAAGAATGATCACCACGGAGGTTCCAAGGAAGCCCCATTCTTCTCCCACGGTACTAAAGATATAATCTGTATGTTGTTCAGGAACAAATTGCCCTTTGGTTTGCGTGCCTTCTGTCCAGCCTTTGCCAAACCAACCCCCACTGCCAATAGCGATCTCACTTTGGTTGGTGTTGTATCCAATCCCTTTCCTGTCTACCTCCTGTCCCAGTACAATATTAAACCTGTCCCTGTGGTGTTGTTTCATTACATTTTCAAACACATAGGTAACAGACAGCGAAAAGCCTATCGCCATTACGGTAAAAAAGAGGTACTTTATAATGCTTGGCCTCCTTCGCCTGTTATAAATAAACAGGAGTAAAGCGATTACAAGAATTCCTATGATATTGACCACAGAACCAAAAACCAGGGTTGTAACAAAGAGCAGCGCAGCAAAAAATCCCAGTAAGATATATGCGATATGCAGCCCTTCCCGGTACAATGGAAATACAAACGCGAAATAAATTAAGGCACTCCCGGGATCCGGTTGCAAAAAGATGAGAAAAATAGGTATTGCAATGATTACAAAAGCTATGAGCTGATGTTTAATGAGCTTAAAGTTTGTTTGTATCCCACTGGCATACTTCGCAATTGCAAGGGCGGTGGCGACCTTTACGAACTCTGCCGGTTGTATGCTAATTCCGCCAATCACATACCAGGCAGTTTGCCCGGCAATGGTACGGCCGAATACAAAGAGCCCGGCAAGAGACAGCAAAGCGAAAATGTATATAACGCTGGAAAACCTCTGGTAAAATTTTGAATCTATTGCAAGGGTTACAACTATAAGAAAGAAACTAAGGAGTATCCAAACTGCCTGCTTCCCATATACCTCACTAAAATCAAAAAAGGAGGAAGGGTTATCACCCAGGGAGGCAGAATAAATATTTACCCAGCCAAAGATTACCAGTAAGAGGTATAGCAGGATTGTTATCCAGTCAAAGGAAATTCCGGTTTTGGACATTATTGGTTAATTCTAAAGGATTCCCCGCTGTACGGTTTCATATATTCATCTTCAAGGCTGTGCGTGAGGATCCATTTTTCCATATCTGTACGGGTAATGGTACCTTTAAGGTATTTCTCTATCATCAATCCTGCGATCCTTCCGGCATAGCGTCCACCCCAATATCCGTTCTCAACGAATACGGCTATTGCGATCTTTGGATCTTCTACCGGTGCGAAAGCTATGAAAATTGAATGGTCTGTAAGCTGAACTCTTTTCCCCCCAATTCGGGTGAAGTTTTCTGCCGTTCCGGTTTTTCCGGCAATTTCAATATCCGGGATGCGCAGGGTAGAGGCAGTACCACTTTTATAAACCTGGTGCATTCCTTCAATAACGGGTTCAAAATGCCGTGGTTCAATAGTGGTAAATTTTTTCTCTGTGAATTCCTTGTCCTTTATAGGTGTTCCATCAACTTTCTTCAGGATATGCGGAGTGTAGTACCAGCCTTTGTTGGCTATGGCTGCAGTCATATTTGCAAGTTGTATAGGCGTCATTAAAACCTCTCCCTGTCCAATAGCATTAGATAATGTTGCAGTGGAAAACCACTTATATGTAGGGTATTGATAGATCTTGTTGTAATAATCGGCAGTGGGGACCTTACCGGGCCTTCCTGTGGAGAGGTCGCTTCCCAAATATCCACCAAGCCCAAAACTCTCTAAGTGCCTTGCCCAGGTATCAACTCCCTCCTGGGGAGTTGGAAACTTTTCTATGGTTCTCCTGTAAATATTAGCAAAGTAAGCGTTGCAGGATTGTGCTATACCCGGCACCATATCCAGCGGACTGCTATGCGGGTGGCAGCCCATTTTTCTACCACGGCCAAAAAAATATCCTCCACTGCAGTGAAAACGCTCCTGGGTTGTCACAACCCCTTCCTGTAAGGCAATAAGTGCATTGATGGTCTTAAAAGGGGATCCAGGAGGGTATTCTGCCAACAGCCCACGGTCATATAATGGGCGGGCTATGGAGTCATAATAAAGTTCAGAAAAATTGGGGGATCTTTTCCGGCCTACCAGCTTTG
>DATHWA010000194.1:0-4245 GCA_035461025.1 Gillisia sp.
TTTGAATTTCCAAACCAATCTTCCCAGCCAATATTCCATCCTTCTACAAGAACCCCATCGAAGCCATGCTCTGCAGCAAAATCAATATGCATTTTTACATTTTCAGTAGTAGCGCCGTGGGTGCCATTTGGAGTAGCTGCATCAAAATCTGTCTCTCCCAGTTTTACAGCCGGGAAGTCATTGGTATAATGCCAGCTGCTTTTGCCTGTGATCATTTCCCACCATACTCCTATATATTTCATTGGTTTTATCCAGGAAGGATTTTCAATGGCAATAGGTTCGTTAAGGTTATAAGTCATCCTGGACGCCAGGATATCCCTCGCATCGTCACTTACAATAATTGTTCGCCAGGGAGTTTTTCCCGGGGTGATCATATATGCTTTGTCCCCTGTAACATCTGGTGTAAGCCAGGAAGTGAATACGAAGTTCTCGTCGTCAAGGTCAAGGTGCATTGTTGAATAATCTATCAAAGCTGCCTCGTGTAGATTGATATAAAGACCGTCATCTGTTTTCATCATAAGCGAAGTTTGCACTCCGGTAGGCGAAAAAGAGGTTTGCGATAAATTTGCAGTTACAGAACTACTCATTCTCTCTCTTATTTCTGAAAGTTTTGACTCTGTATAATCATACTCCTGGGTATCATAATCTCCCGCGATCCAGAAGGCGGTATGGTCTCCCGTCATTGCAAATTGGGTCTTTTCTTCCTTTACGATAAAATGCCCCAGGCTATCCTGTGCCGGGAATTCGTATCGAAAACCGAGTCCCTCATCAAATAAACGGAAACGTATTAATATTTGCCGATGGGTTTCCTCCTGTTCAAGGCTTACCGTAAGTTCGTTGTAATTATTTCTAATTTCACTTTCCTCCCCCCAAACCGGTTCCCAGGTTTCATCAAAGCTGGACTCTTCTGAATCCTTTACCCGGAAATTATCCAGCAGGGAGTGCTCGTCGTCCTTAAGTTCCAGCCCCAGGGTACTAGGTTTTATGACCTCTTTGTTTTTATAAGTTAACTGATAGGATGGGGTTCCCTCCCCTGTTAAGGAGAATTCCATTTCAAGCTCGCCATTTGGGGATGTGATTGTTTGGGCTATGCTGAAGCTTACAGCACTTAGCCATAGCAACGCGAAAAAAATTAAGTTCTTCATAATAAGATAATTGTATTTAAAATTACAAAAGGAGGCGCAAAATAAGCTTTTCCTTCAGTTTAAAATATGACGGGGATCAGACCTTTCCAGGTAAAGAACCTTTGGGAATGGCGTTTCTTAGGATCTTCAACAAAAGTAAGGAATAGAACGCGGGTTCAAAGAAGAAGCTGCTTTATGAGAGTTAACATAACGACCTGCGGAAAATGGAATCCGAAAAAATATGCTTCAAATTGTAACAAGCAGCCTCATTTTCAGTCAAATTACTATATATTTAACAATCTTTTAATCAAAATAAATCCAATGAGACAAATTAAAATTAAATTAGTGGCACTCATCATGCCATTACTGTTTGTGGGTTTTGTTTCCTGTGATAAGTTACAGGGTAATGAAAAAACTACAACAGATGAAGGTTTATCGATCAAATTCGAAAAGTATGAACTGGAGAACGGCCTCAATGTAGTCCTTCACCAGGATAAGTCAGATCCTATTGTTTCTGTTGCCATCCAGTACGGCGTAGGATCCAACCGGGAGAAAAAAGGCCGTACCGGTTTTGCTCATTTATTTGAGCATATGCTCTTCCAGGAATCAGAAAACGTGGGACAGGACCAGTTCTTCAAGAAGATACAGGATGTTGGGGGAACTCTTAACGGGGGAACCTGGCAGGACGGGACTATCTATTATGAGGTAGTACCTAAGAATGCACTGGAAATGGTAATGTGGCTGGAGGCCGACAGGATGGGATATTTCATCAACACGGTAACAGAATCTGCTTTTGCGAACCAGCAGGAAGTAGTACAGAATGAAAAGCGGCAGCGTGTGGACAACAATCCTTATGGGCATACCAACTGGGTGATTGATAAGCATCTTTATCCTGATGGGCATCCATACAGCTGGCAGGTAATTGGAGAACTTGAAGATCTTCAAAGCGCTACTGTTGAAGACGTGAAGGAATTCTATGAAAAATTTTACGGACCTAACAATGCAACCCTTGTTATCGCGGGAGATTTTGAGAAAGCCGATGCCAAGGAGCTGGTAGAAAAATATTTTGGGGAGATAAAAAGACTTCAGGAGGTAAGGCCAATGGAAGTGCAATATGCTTCCCTGGATGAGACCAAAAGGCTTTATCACGAAGACAATTTTGCCACTGCCCCCCAACTTAATATGGTTTGGCCGGCTGTTGAGCAATATAGCAAGGATGCCTACGCCCTGGATTTCCTTGGAGAAATCCTTTCCCAGGGAAAAAAAGCCCCTTTATACAGAGTGCTGGTAAAGGACAAAAAACTTACTTCCCAGCCATATGCCTATAACAGCCCGGGAGAGATTGCCGGGAAATTCAGAATTTCTGTAACTGCAAATTCCGGAATAGATCTGGATAGTATCGAGACGGGGATCAATGAAGCCTTTACTCTTTTTGAAGAGGAAGGAGTAACCGAAAGGGATATTGAGCGTATCAAGGCCGGCCTGGAAACCGACTTTTACAACGGCATTAGCAGTGTGCTTGGAAAATCTTTCCAGCTTGCACGTTATGATGTTTTCAAAAATGATCCGGGCTTCATTACCCAGGATATAGAGAACATCAAAGCTGTTACCAAAGAAGATGTAATGAGGGTTTATAACGAATATATCAAAGGAAAACCTTTCGTGCTTACCAGTTTTGTTCCAAAAGGTCAGCTGGAACTTATTGCTGAAAATTCTGAAAAAGCCGAAGTGGTGGAGGAAGAGATCACAGAGAATGTACAAACAGAAGTTGTGGATACGGAACAGGAGATTGAAAAGACCCCTTCAAAAATTGACCGTTCAAAACAACCTGAAGTAGGAGAAGCTCCCGGTCTTGATGTGCCGGATTCATGGAGGGAAGAACTAAGCAACCAGATGAAGGTGTATGGAATGGAGCATAAGGAACTGCCGCTTGTAAATTTCAGTATTGTACTGGAAGGAGGGCACCTGTTGGATGATCTAACTAAAAATGGTGTTGCCAACCTTATGACAGATATCATGATGGAAGGTACTGCCAACAAAACTCCGGAAGAACTGGAGGAAGAAATAGATTTGCTGGGTGCAAACATCAATATGTACACCACCAATGAATCTATCGTGATTCGCGGTAATACTTTGAAGCGCAATTTCGAAAAGACGATGGACCTGGTACAGGAGATCCTGTTGGAGCCACGTTGGGATGAGGAGGAATTTGACCGCATCAAGACCAGCACCATAAATGGAATTAAACGAAATGAAGCAAATCCTAATGTAATTGCAAGGAATGTCTATAATAAAGTTCTTTATGGGGATAATCATCCTTTCGCACATCCAATTTCCGGAACAGTAGAATCTGTTGAAGCGATCACCATTCAGGACCTGAAGAATTTCTATGAGCGCAACTTCTCCCCTTCTGTAAGCAGGGCTCACGTAGTAGGAGCTGTGTCAAAATCTGAGGCACTTGCTGCCCTACAAGTACTGGAATCCGGATGGGAAGCAAAAGAAGTAACAATTCCGGAATATGAGATAGCCGGCGACCGTGACAAAGCATCCCTTTACTTTGTAGATGTGCCGGATGCGAAGCAATCTGTTATTCAAATAGGATATATCGCCCTGCCAAGAACCAGTGAGGATTTCTATCCGGCAGAGGTGATGAACTATAAGCTTGGTGGTTCTTTCTCCGGTAACGTGAATCTCATCCTTAGAGAGGAAAAAGGTTATACTTACGGGGCGCGTTCCGGATTTAGTGGATCCAGGATCCCGGGTACCTTTACCGCTTCCTCCAGTGTAAGAACAAACACGACCGGAGAGTCTGTAGCTATTTTCAGAGACGAGATCGCGAAGTACAGGGAAGGAATTTCTGAAGAAGACCTGGAATTCACCAAGAATGCCCTTATCAAATCCAATGCTTTAAGATTTGAGACTCAGGGATCCTTGTTAGGAATGCTACAGGAAATGAGCTCTTATGGTCTTGACCCCGATTATATCGAGAAGGAAGAGGAGATCGTGGGCGCAATGACCCTGGAGCAGCATAAAGAGCTTGCCAACAAATATCTGGATGAGTCAAAGATGGCTTATCTGGTAGTTGGTGATGCCGCTACGCAATTCGATCAGTTCCGGGACA
>DATHWA010000195.1:0-27765 GCA_035461025.1 Gillisia sp.
ATATTCCCCAAAGCCATTTCTTTTTTGAGAAATTCCTCTATTAAAAAGGTGTTCTTAGAAATGTCCACTGCAGCAGGGAGATCATCTGCAAGCCTTAAATACTCATCCCTAAAACCCAGCACAGCACTGGGTTCTATTCCAATCAATGGAGTTTCTGCAGTGATCTTTTCCTTATAGAGCGCGATATTCTTATTCGTGAGTTCCTTTGCTTCTTCAAGGAATCCTTTTGAAATATGACTTCTGCCGCTTTCATAATTTTTAAGGATTTCCACCTGGTATCCAAGAGAGAACAACAATTCCAAAGCGTCAATTCCAATCGATGTATCCTGATAATTTGTGAATTCATCATTAAAAAAATAAACTTTCTTCACAGGCTCATTTACTTCCAGCCTATGCCTGTGCTCCCTATAATAACTCCATAAGTTTTGTCGGGAAATTAAAGGCAGAGTCCTTTGTTTGGCGACACCCAGAAATTTTTTGGCCATCGAGGCAGTAACTTTATTGCTGAAGAAGAAATTTGCAATTCCAGGTGCCTTCGAAGCGAGTTGGTTCATCCCTGCATTTCCTGCGAAAGCCCGGTTGCGCAAAGATTTTCCGTTTGCCTTTTGATACTGGTATTGGAACTCGGCCTTTAAAGCCGCCATATCCACATTGGACGGGCATTCACTTTTGCAGCCTTTACAACTTATGCACAAGTCCAGAACCTCTTTGAGTTCCTGATGGTCAAACCTGTTGGGTTTTTCACTGTTGGTAAGAAATTCCCTTAAAGCATTCGCCCTTGCCCGGGTGGTATCCTTTTCATCTTTTGTAGCCCTGTAACTGGGGCACATAGTCCCTCCGGCTTCAACAGATTTCCTGCAGTCGCCGCTACCATTACATTTTTCAGCCAGGCGTAGAATACCTTCAGAATCTTCAAAATTCATTAGAGTTGTAATAGCAGGTTCTTCCCTGCCCGGAACATATCTTAGAGAAGTATCCATTGGAGCGGAGTCCACAATTTTACCGGGATTGAATATGTTCTGTGGGTCAAAGGCTTTTTTTACTTCCTTCAGTAGATCGTAATTCTTTGCGCCTATCATAAATTCAATGAATTCAGCTCTCAAACGACCATCACCGTGCTCCCCGCTCATGGAACCATTGTATTTTTTCACCAGGCGGGCGACGTCTTCGGTTATTTTTCTGAAAAGGACTACATCGGGTTCCTTTTTAAGGTCCAAAATTGGCCTTAGATGCAGTTCTCCTGCTCCTGCATGCGCATAATACACGGCATCCTGACCATATCCCGTCATAATAGCAGTGAATTCCAGGATATAATTAGCAAGGTCTGGCAGAGCTACTGCCGTATCTTCGATACAGGCCACGGCTTTACGGTCTCCTACCATATTTCCTAATAGCCCCAGGCCGGCCTTTCTTAGTTCCAGCGCGAGGTCTATTTGCTCATCCAATAATACAGGTAAGGCATACGCAAGACCGGAATTTTCAAGCCTGGCCAACAGGATTTGCACCTGCTCGTGCAAGTCTTCCTGGCTGTTTGACCTAAGTTCCAGCATAAGAATAGCCTTAGGATCACCTTCAATAAAAAATCGGTTTTCTTTGTAGAGGAGATTCTGTTTTGTACAGTCCAGGATGACCTTATCCATCATCTCACAAGTGTACAAGGGACTTTCCATGGAAGGAACCACAGCAAGCATACAACTTTCAATTGTAGCAAAATGCGCAGCCACCATAGCCGTGTACTTAGGCGGAAGTATGTCCAGCTGGAGAGTGAGCTCTGTGGTTAGAGCCAGGGTACCTTCACTGCCCGAGAGTAGCCTGCACATATTAAAAGGCTGTTGCGAATTGGAAAAAATTTCTGTTCTTATAATTTCATCCACGGCATAACCCGTATTCCTTCTGTGTATCTCAGGTGCAGGAAAATTTTCCCGGATTTCCTTCTGCACTTCAACCGGAGAAAGAAGTTCAAATAATTGTCGGTAAATTTTTCCTTCAAGATCCTGCTGTTCTTTTTTACGTGCAAATTCTTCAGAAGAGATCTCCCCGAAAAAAGCTTCGCTCCCGTCGCTTAACAGGGTTTTCATGGAAACTAATTTGTCGCGGGTAGTGCCATATTTTATAGAGGTGGTGCCACTGGAATTGTTACCGGCCATTCCGCCTATCATACACCTGTTGGAAGTGGAAGTATTAGGGCCGAAGAAAAGACCAAACTCTGCCAGCTGTCTATTAAGATCGTCCCGTATTACCCCTGGCTGCACTACCGCGGTCATATTTTCCTTATCAATACTTATAACCTTATTAAAGTGCCTGGAAACATCTACAATAATCCCACTACCAACACACTGCCCGGCAAGCGAAGTACCTGCTGTACGAGGAATGAGTCCTATTTTGTATTTTAATGCGAATTTAATGAGTAGAAGCAGGTCTTCCCTGTTTTTAGGGAAAGAAACTGCCAGTGGTTTTTCACGATATACAGAAGCATCTGTAGCATAAATGCTTTTATATAAGTCATCTAGGTGAAATTCACCTTCTAATGCTTCTGCTAATTTTTTAAGAGATTTCTTCATGAGGGCCTAAAAATACACATTATCTGAGATTTTCGCTTAACAGGTTTTTAATGATTATTAACAATACATTGGCTTATGGCAGTATGGCAGAATAATTTTAACACTTAAATTTGCTCTTTCAATTTAAAAACTGAATAGATATGAAAAAATTATTTTTACTAGTAGTATTCGTTATAGGAGCCGGTTTTACTACCCAGGCACAAACCATTGCAGATAATGCAATTGGATTGCGATTTGGTGGTGGTGACGGTCTTGGAGCAGAGGTTTCTTACCAAAGAGCTCTGGGAGGGGACAATAACAGGCTGGAACTTGATCTTGGCTGGAGAAACGATAGCCGTTTTGACGCCTTCAAACTTGCAGCTATCTACCAATGGGTATGGAATATTGAAGCAGGATTTAACTGGTATGCCGGTCTTGGTGGTGGTGTTGGAAGTGTTGAAGATAAAAGACACCTGGATCGTCGCGGGAATGATGGTACTTTCCTATTCCTAGCCGGAAACGTGGGTATTGAATATAACTTTGACATCCCATTATTGATATCCCTTGATTTCCGTCCGGAATTTGGATTTAATGACTATGATGTACTGAATGATTTTTCACCGGATATCGCTCTTGGTATAAGATACCAGTTCTAGAATATAATTGAAAAAGAAAAAGTTAAAAAGGCGCAGATTTAAATCTGCGCCTTTTTTATTTTATCCAGTGCTTTTTGATATAAACCCTCGTAAACCGGTACTATCTTGTGGATATCAAATGCCTTCGCCTGATTTCTCGCAGCCGTTTTAAACTTGTTTAAGGTGTCCTGATCTTTTAGGATGCTTAAAGCATTCTGAGCCATTTCCTCTACATTTCCAACCTCACTTAAATATCCGGAAACACCTTGAATATTAACCTCAGGTAACCCACCGGTATTAGAAGAGATTACCGGGACACTATTCACCATAGCTTCTAAAGCCGCCAGTCCAAAACTTTCTTTTTCTGATGGTAGTAAAAACAAGTCGCTAAAACAAAGGATCTTGTCCACTTCATTACTTTGACCTACAAAAAGGATCTTATCCTGCAGGCCTAGTTCAAAGGCCAGGTCTTCTGCTTTTTCCTTTTCCGGCCCCTCGCCAACCATAATGAGCTTTGCTTTTTTCTTACTGCTTATTATCGCGAAAATCTTTATTACATCCATAATTCGCTTCACAGGCCTAAAGTTGCTCACATGGGAAATAAGGAACTCATCGTCTTCAGCCATCAGGGTACGCTCACATTCAGACATCACCCGTAAATATTTTGCGCTGTCAATGAAATTGGGAACTACATCTATATCTTTTGTTATGTCAAAAGACTTAAATGTGTCTGCTTTCAAACTTTCAGATACAGAGGTTACCACGTCGCTTTTATTTATACTAAAAGTTACCGCAGGCTTATAAAAAGGATGATTTCCTACCAGTGTGATATCTGTTCCGTGCAGGGTAGTTACCATAGGAATAAAAATTCCTTCTTCCTCCAGCATTTTCTTGGCCATATACCCGGCATAGGCATGGGGTATAGCATAATGCACATGGAGAAGTTCTATGTTATATAGCTTAACCATATTAACAAGTTTACTACTTAAAGCAAGTTCATATGGCTGGAAATGAAATAGCGGATATTCCGGAACATTCACTTCGTGAAAATGGATGTTTCCTGTAAGCTGTTCCAGTCTTACGGGCTGTTTATAAGTAATAAAATGGATCTCATGACCTCTTTTGGAAAGTGCCATTCCAAGTTCTGTTGCTACAACCCCACTACCTCCAAAGGTAGGATAGCAAACTATCGCTATTTTCATTTAAAAATAATTTAAAAGCAAGGTAGTTAATTTACCTAAAACTCAATTGAATCATAGATCACCTGCTGGATCTTCTCCCGGATGTTTTCCCTTATAAGGGTACGGTTATCTACATCTGGAAAAGTCCTGTTGGATAAGAAAACGTATACGATTTCCTCTTCAGGATCTGCCCAGGCAAAGGTGCCGGTAAAGCCACTATGCCCAAAACTTGCCAGGGAGACACATCCACAGGTAGGACCGGATTTTGTTAACTGAGGTTTGTCGAATCCCACTCCTCTCCTTACATTATTATCGCAATAATAACAGGTGTTGAATTTTTCCAAAGTTTCCTGTTCAAGGTATTTCCTGCCTCCATAATGACCGCCATTAAGATATAGCTGCATGATCTTGGTTACATCGTTGGCATTGCTAAAAATACCGGCATGGCCTCCAATACCTCCCTGCATTGCCGCCCCCTGATCATGTACGTATCCATGAACCAGCTGCCTGCGCCATAATTTATCCTCCTCTGTTGGAACAATTTGCTCCAATGGAAAACGTTCCAAAGGGGAATAGGTCGTATAATTAGCTCCAAGGGGATTGTAAAATTCATTATGCGTTACAAGATCCAGAGGTGCGTTATGATAGTCTTCCAGGTAATATTTCATGATATAAAAAGGGAGATCACTATACTTATATTCCAGCTTTTTCTCTAATCCGCTGTTTCTTATTAACCCCATGATGGAATCCCGTATATCATTCCTGATATACATCTCATTCGCTACTTTTAGATTAAAATTTTCCACAGGACTTTCACGGTAATACTGCAAGGAAGGTCTTTTTGTAGACCGGTCTATAGTCGGCACATAAAAAGGTAACCACGCCTTGAGGCGCCCGTAATGGAGCAGCATATCCTGTAAACGTATATCCTCCTTATTAGATCCTATAAAAAAAGGCATAAGTTCCCCCAACCGGGAATCAAAATTAATCACCCCCCTTTCCTCCAGTTGCATTATTAGGGGCAGGCTGGCTAGAATCTTTGTTAATGAAGCAAGATCATAAATCGATGTATCTGTAACCGGTATTTTTTTATCATAGGTATGATAGCCGGCATTTCGATTATAGATAACCTTTCCCCTCCTGGCAACCATAACCTGCAGACCCGGGGTCATTTTATTGCTGATTGCGATGTTTACAAGGGAGTCAATTTTTGCAAGCTCTGTAGACCTTAAACCAACAGATTCCGGGATCCCATAGGAAAGCCTGTTCACAGCCCGGGTATAGAAACCCGTTCCTGCAGGAAATTCTTCCCCTGCACTCACCGGCAGTTTTCCCCTTGCTTCCAGGGCACCAAAAAGGATCTGAGCTGTTTTTTCCTGAGATATTGGACTATTTTGATACCCCATTATAATTCCTTCCATTAAACTAGATGAATTGAGATCCAGCAAGGCATAAGGACGGGTAAATACATTTAATATAGATAGGTTGTTTCTGGCTATTTCATGAATCCAGGTAAGTTCATCCCTGCTGAATTTATACCTGGCCCAGGGAGAGGCATTTGACTTATGATATCCAATGATCACCAGGTTATATTCCCTTAATTTAGTGATCATCTCATCCAGCCGTGTAGCTTTCACATGATCTACGCGGGTATATTTTCGCAATTGATCAAGAAATGGCTGCCCGCTGTCATCCCCAAAATGCACATAGGCAATCTTCCGGGTGTCGAGGTCTTTCACAGGTAGGATACCCAAATCATTTTTAACTATAGTGATAGCATTCTCAAATAATTCTTCATTCAAAACTCTATCCTGTATAGTATGCAATTCATTTTCCAGTCCCAGGGGATTAACAGGAAGATAATGATGCAGCCCTGCTTTATATTTGGCCTTAAGTATTTTTTTAACTGAATGTTCCAATCGTTCCTCAGTAATGACTCCATTTGAATAAGCTTCTAAGATTTTTGCAGATGCCTTTGGTACATCTTCAGAAATCAATAAAATATCATTGCCGGCAAGGAATGCAGCAAGGTCGATGTCCCCCGGGGAAGTGTGATTGGAAGCACCTTTCATATTGAGGGCATCTGTAAATATTAAGCCCTTAAAACCTAATCTCGTTTTTAAAAGGTCTGTCACAATAGCACTGGAAAGCGATGATGGTAAATTCCTTTCGCGTTCCAGACCGGGCACATTTAAATGTGCCACCATAACACTGGAAACTCCTTCCTCAATGAGTTTATAGTAAGGAAACAACTCTGTACTGTCTATCCTGCTTTTTGAAAATGAGATTGTGGGTAAAGTCTTATGACTGTCACTATTGGTATCTCCATGGCCGGGAAAATGTTTGGCGCTGGAAAGTATTCCTTCCTTATGCATACCTTTCATAAATGCTAAAGCCTTTTGAGTAACATTTACTTTTTCTTCACCAAAAGCCCTGTTTCCAATAATAGGATTATCGGGATTAGTATTGATGTCTATTACCGGCGCAAAATTAATATGCACTCCTAACCTTCTGGAATGTCGTGAGATGGATGCTCCTGCCTCTTCAATAAGTTTAAGGCTTTGAACTGCTCCTAATGTCATATTCCAGGGCAGTGCAAAGGTAGAGTCCAGCCTCATCGCGAGTCCCCATTCCGCATCCATTCCTATGAGCAAAGGGACATTTGCCAGGTCCTGAAATTCATTATTCAGCTTTGCCTGTTGTTGCGGGCCTCCCTTAGAAAAAATGACCCCACCAATGTGCTGTTCCGTAATTAACCTTCGTACCTTATTGTGGCTTGCCTTGGATCCATTGGAAAAAAGGTCTACCATAAAGAGCTGGCCCACCTTTTCCTGCAGGCTAAGATTATTGTAGATACTATCTACCCACACTCTCTGGTTTTCAAAATCCACGGTCGCCAGCGGATCACTAATTTGAGCTGAAAATTGAGCTGAAACCGGAATTGATATGAAAAGAAGATTAAGTAAAGTTAGACAGTGAAGGGGGCGAAGGTTCATTCTATACTTTATTTTAAAAACCGATTGTGCCAGCTGTCTTTAGCCGGAACCTCCCAGTCATTTTCGTATTCATATTTATTATTCACCAAATTATTAAAAACTATAGTATTGGGAGAAACGGCTTTTTCCTTAGCCATTTTCCTGAAATCTGTAAGGGTTTTAAAGGCCACGTGCTCCCCCTGCTTATAGCTCACATTCATTTTATCAAGCAGGTCCACATTATATTCCTTTTCAAGCTGCTGTATAAATGCAACGGAGGCATCTATGGAACAGCCTGTGGCAGCCCTAACTTCCTGGTCAAGAGCTATAATTATAAATCTCCTGTACTTAATTTCATAGGATGCATTGAGATCGCTTCCATGAGCAGTCCAGGCCGATAAAAAGGTTTCAAGTTTTGAAGAAATTTCCTGTAGTTCAGCATCTGTAAAAGACCTGTTGGCCTGATAGATCCACACGCGGGAAGTATCCGGTAATTCGTTAAAAGGTATAAACATTTAGTTGAGGATTATTGTTTTACAAAGCTACTGTATTAATGGTGTAGCTTCAAATATAGTACCACTAAATTGGAAAGTTTAACTAATTTCTTCGGAAGGATTTGGGAAGATATGAGAATGCATATTTTTCAGAAAACTTAAAGCTATCTGAAGCAACCTATCGGCAGGAATTAACTGAAGAGTTTATAATAACCCGAAAGCTCTTCAGCTTTAAAGATCATTGGCATTGGCGATCATCTCTGCAACATCCATCACTTCGATGTTCCCTTCCTGATCTTTACTTTTAACCCCGTCTGTCATCATAGTATTACAAAAAGGACATCCTGCCGCAATGATCTCCGGCTTCACCTCTATTGCCTGCTCTGTCCTTAGGATATTTACATCCTTTGTTCCCGGCTCCGGCTCTTTGAACATTTGCCCCCCACCGGCACCACAGCATAGGCCGTTTTTCCTGCAATTTTTCATTTCCACCAGCTCTACTTCCAGTTTTCTAAGCAGGTCCCGGGGAGCTTCGTAAACATTATTTGCCCTTCCAAGATAACAGGGATCGTGAAAAGTGATCCTTTTCCCTTTGAATTTTCCACCTTCAACCTTAAGCCTACCTTCCTCTAGCAGGGATTTAAGGAAAGTGGTGTGATGCATTACCTCGTAATTACCACCCAAAACAGGATATTCGTTCTTTATAGTATTGAAACAGTGTGGGCAGGCGGTTACAACTTTTTTTATCTCATAGCCGTTTAGCACTTCAATATTGGTCACAGCCTGCATTTGGAAAAGAAATTCATTTCCTGCCCTTTTTGCAGGATCTCCGGTACAACTCTCTTCTGTTCCTAAAACGGCGAAGTCTACATTTGCTTTACTCAACAAGCGCACAAAAGCCTTGGTAACCTTTTTGGCCCTGTCATCAAAACTACCCATACAACCTACCCAGAATAAAACTTCAGGTTTCTTTCCTTCGGCCATATATTCAGCCATTGTTGGGACTTTTATTGCTTCTGCCATTCCTTTATATTTTGTCTCCGGTTACGCTAACATAAACCGGATTGATTTTAATTTTTGGTATTTATTTTAGATCTTATTTCTCATCTGCCCAGTTCAGCCTGTCCATTTGATTGTAAGGCCATGGTGCACCATTATTTTCAATATTCGTCATCGCAACCGCAAGTTCGTTTGGCGCTGCGCTTTCTTCCATTATGATATAACGTCTCATATCAAGAATGATAGATAAAGGATCTATTCCAACAGGACAGGCTTCCACACAGGCATTACAGGTAGTACAGGCCCAAAGTTCCTCTCTTAGAATATAATCATCCAGCAATTGCTTTCCATCATCTTCAAATTTCCCTTTTTTATTGATGATCGCCCCAACATCTTCAAGCCTGTCGCGGGTATCCATCATGATCTTACGGGGAGATAGTTTTTTCCCGGTCCTGTTTGCAGGACATTCTGCCGTACACCGTCCACACTCGGTACAGGTATAGGCGTTAAGCAACTGCACCTGGTTAAGGTCCATAACATCTGAAGCCCCAAACTTGGCGGGCATCTCTTCCTCTTCTGTTTCGGCGGGAGCGGCGTATGGGTCGGCTTCAGGATCCATCATGAGCTTTACTTCATCTGTTACAGATTGTAGATTATCAAATTGACCCTGTGGAGTTAATTTCGCAAAATAGACATTTGGGAAAGCAAGTAAAATATGAAGGTGCTTGGAATAGTATAAATAGTTCAGGAAAAAAAGTATCCCCAGAATATGTAACCACCAGGCTGCTCTTTCAATTATAATTAAAGTTGAAATGCTCATTCCCTCAAAAATTGGGGAAAGAAATTGACTAATAGGAAATGAACCTACTATCCCTGTCTCTCTAAAATAATATGGTGCTTCTTGTAGCTGCAATTGATAATCTGTAGCATTCATAACCAGGAACAAGGTCATCAATACCATTTCAAAATAAAGGATATAGTTGGCATCATCTTTTGGCCATCCTTTTAGGTCTTTGCTTATGAACCTATAGATATTTGAAATATTTCTCCGGGTCCAGAAGATAATAACCCCCACCAGTACTAAAAATGCAAGAACTTCAAAAGCGCCTATAAGAAAATTATATGGAGGGCCCGCAGCGCCCATAATCCTGTGCGTACCAAAAATACCATCTATAATGATCTCCAGCACCTCAATATTGATGATAATAAATCCAAGATAAACTATAATGTGAAGAAAACCGGAAAGAGGTCTTTTCACCATTTTGGATTGACCGAATGCGATCCTCGCCATCATCATAAAACGTTCCCCGGGATTGTCTTTACGGTCTACTGGACGGCCTAATTTGATATTTCTAATAACCCTCCTAATATTTCGGGTAAAGAATCCTACACCCGCTACCAGGGCGATAACAAATAGAATTTGGGCAAGAAATTGCATATTGGTGGTTTAGTTTATAGTATCAGTCACAGGATCGTAAGGCCTTCCGCTTTTACCAAAAACAGAGAAATGTACGTATCGCTTTGGATTAAGTTTCACATCCTGCAGGAGTTGCTCCAATTCACTGGTAGCTCTCTCGAGGTTGAGGTAAACAGAATCATCTGTAAGCAGTTTTCCTGCAGTACCCTGTCCACTGTTAAGATTTTCTGAGATCCGTTCAAAATCTGAGATTACTTTTTCTATATCCCGGGTCATTCCGCTAATATTTACCTGTGCCAGTGTATCTGAGAATTTATTGAAATTCCCAGACATTTCATCAAGATTGGTGAAAGTGCGGTCCAATTTATCGGAATTTCCGGATACTATACCGTTTAGCGACTCTGCTGTTCCTTTAAGAGAAGCTACCGTTTGCGCGAGATCTTCAAGGGCAATGGCTATGTTGTTTCTTGATTCAGGGTTTAAAACCTCATTTAGAGAGGTCAAAAGGGAATCTGTACTAACTATTGCTCTTTCCACTTTTATCTGGAGGGGAGTTAGTCTTTCATTTACCAGCTCCATGATCCCTTCTTCAATATCACTGGGAAGGGTATCGCCAGTTTTGGCCATCTGGCCAATTTCATATTCGGGAACAATTCCAAGGGATTTTCCTCCAATAATGCCTCCACCATAAACCTGGGCAAGACTATTCTTCGAGAATTCAAAATCTGTATCTACGGTAAAGGTTACCAAAAGAAGTCCAGTTTCATCCAGGAAACTAATTTTTGTTACCTGCCCTACCCTGTGCCCGTTAATGGTAACCGGAGAAGAAGTGGAAAGTCCTTCAACATCTGCATAAATAGCGTGGAAAGTCCTGCTTGAGTCTAAGAGATTTTGTCCTTTCAGAAAACTATATCCAAATATCAGTATTAGAATGGCAATCACAGCCAAAATACCGGTTTTAACCTCTTTAGAATATTTCAAAAGCTTATTTTTTTTAGAATACGTACAAATTTAGAAATAAATATAGGAATGTACCCCTATTTGGTCTGGGAATTTAACGCCTCATTAACGGTAATCTTATTGCCTTCCCGAAATGCGACGATATAACTGGTAGGATATCCCTTTGCTTTTGCTTGCTGGTGCAGCTTTTGAATTTGAGAATAACTCGAGGTTGCCCCGTAATAATACTTAAACAGTTTTCCCTCTTTTTCCCTAAAAACAGGGTTAAGACCTTTAAAATTCGAAGATTTTGGCTCCAGTTTTTTGGAACTTGCTGCCAATTGTACCTTAAAGGTCACTCCATCATAAATATCGAGTGTAGCTTCTGAAGTAACAATCTCTGCTGCCACTTCTTCTGAAATATTTTCCAAAGTAGCCAGGTTAATGGTGTGACTGTAATCCACGATAGCACCTGTTATGGCTTCTGCCATTTTGGCCTGGCCATTTGTGCTATTAAGGTAAGGCCCTTCACTGTTATTAGTTAAAAATCCAGTTTCTATAAGAACACTAGGCATATAGGTTTGGTGAAGCACCAAAAAACCTGCTTGTTTTACTCCCCTGTTGTTCCTTTTAAGATCGTTGGTGAATTTCTTCTGAACAAAATCTGCAAGCATTATACTCTGGTCCAGGTATTCCTCCTGCATGATCATCATTCCAATATATGATTCCGGGGAATTGGGATCAAAACCCCCATAGGTGATATCATAATCCTCTTCCAGGAAAATTACAGAATTCTCCCTTTTCGCAACTTCAAAGTTGCTTTGGTTCCTATGAAGTCCCAAAACGAAAGTCTCTGTACCATAAGCCTGGGAGTTATGTGCATTACAGTGAACGGACACAAAAAGATCTGCCTTGGCATCGTTAGCAATTGTTGCCCTTTGATCCAAAGGAATAAAAACATCTTTATCCCTTGTATATACTACTTTTATATCAGGATTTTTTTCCAGTTCCTTTCCAACCCGCAATACAATATTCAGTGCGATGTCTTTTTCTTTAAAACCACCTCCCCTGTTCCCGGGATCTTTACCTCCATGCCCGGCGTCCAGTACTACTATAAACTGTTTTTTACCCGTGCCATTTTGGGCCGGTGTAGATGCAATAAATACAAATGCTGTGAGGAATAATACGAAAAGCTTAATGGAGTTCGTTCTCATAAATATCTAACGGTAGGATTAGGTCAATTATTTTAATGTCTTATTTTTTTTAATTCCGAAAAGGAAGCTAAAAAAATATATGTAATTTTGGTTATTCAAAAAGCAAGCCATTCTGTACAAAAATAGCACGAAAACCATTGCGGACAAACTCACTTAATACTCTTTTTTTATTAGTTTTCTTGCTTGCCGGAGCCGAAATTTCCCTTGCACAGGAAATTAAGACCGGAAACGAGGTTCGTATAGAGGCACAACGTGATACTGTTGCAGGTGTGAGTGACTCTCTGGTACCATCACCCCTGCTTCCAATGCCGGAAGTTGTGCAGGATACTGTAGTAACAGATACAATAAGGGGGCCACGTTTACTTACAGATGTTGTGGATTACGAAGCTGTGGATTATATGCGCCTTAGTCCGAAGGAAAACAGGATGTACTTATATAACCAGGCCCAGATCACTTATGGGGATATGGTAATAACTGCCGGATTGATCATTGTTGATAATAATAAAAATGAAGTTTACGCATTTGGTATCCCCGATTCAACCGGTGCCTATTCCCAAAAACCTATATTCACCCAGGGCCAGAACACTGTAGAACCGGATTCCATCCGGTTTAATTTTGATTCACAAAAAGCTCTGGTGTATAATTCCAGGACCAATCAGGGTTCTTTCAATGTTTTGGGAGAAATCACTAAAAGGCAGAACGATTCTGTTTATTATATGCAGAATGTGAGGTTTACCACATCTGAGGACGAAGAAAATCCCGACTATTATTTCTACGCCAGGCGAATAAAATTTGTGCCACAAAAGAAGATTGTAAGCGGCCTGGTGAATATGTACATAGCAGATGTGCCTACTCCATTAGGACTTCCATTTGGGTATTTTCCTATGACAGAAGAACAAACCTCGGGGTTTATAATTCCCTCCTTTGGACAAACCAACCAGCGGGGTTACTTTCTGCAAAACGGTGGTTATTATTTCGCGATGAGTGATTATGCAGATCTTTTGGTGCTGGGTGATTATTATACCAATGGAAGCTACGGTCTAAGGCTGGAATCCAATTATGCCGTAAGGTACAAATTCCGTGGAAATTTGAACTTCAGGTATGAGAATTTGCTGGATAGCGAAAGAGGTTTTCCAGATTATGCACAGAGAACAAACTTTAACTTGCAGTGGACCCATAATCAGGATCAAAAAGCCAATCCTTCCTCCAGATTTTCAGCATCTGTAAACCTGGGAAGTAGTAATTACTACCGGGAATCTGTTAATCAGGCCAACACGGCAAATTTCCTTAATAACACCCTTCGGTCTTCGGTTTCATATTCTAAAACTTTTGATGGAGAACCTAATGTAAACGTAAATATTGCTGCCACCCATCAACAAAACACCAACACCCAGCAAATAGACATGACCCTGCCAACCTTACAGGCCAGCATGGGTCGTATTTTCCCTCTCGCGCCTAAGGTGGGGGTAAAAAAAGGGTTGATAGAAAATATAAACTTACAGTATAATTTCCGGGCAGAGAACAGGATCTCAACAACAGATTCTTTATTCCTCTCGCCTCAAATGTTCAGAGATGCCAACTACGGGGCCCAGCACAGTATTCCACTGTCTACTAATTTTAAAGTGTTCAGGCATTTTAGTGTTACCTCCGGTGCCAATTACCAGGAGAGCTGGGTTTTCAAAACTTTTGACAGGTCATTTGATCAGGAAACCAGGCAGGTGGTTGTAGATACGGTAAGAGGTTTTGACTCCTTTAGAAGCTATAATTTTAATACGAGTGTTGGGACCACCCTATATGGAATGAAGAATTTTGGCCGGGATAAAAAGATCCAGGCAATAAGACACGTGATGCGGCCATCTGTAAGTTACAATATAAATCCTGCCTTTGATCAATATTGGGATGAGTATGAAATGATAAATGATCAGGACCCTGCTCTCAACAGGATAGTGGAATATTCCAGGTTCCAGGGTTCTCTCTACAGCCCACCAGGTCAAAACTTTGCCAGCTCCCTGGGTTTAAGTATTAGTAATACTCTGGAAGCTAAGGTACGTGATAAGGATAGTACAGCCACAGAGCCTAAAAAGATCACCTTGCTAAATAACTTCAGTGTAGGTACGGCTTACAATCTCGCAGGGGATTCCTTACGCCTGGCACCTATCAACATGCGTGGAAGTATTCCCATAATAGCCAATAAACTGGATATTAACGTTGCGGCAAACCTCGATATGTATGCCCTGGATAA
Organism: Gillisia sp.; assembly: GCA_035461025.1. Lineage (GTDB taxonomy): Bacteria > Bacteroidota > Bacteroidia > Flavobacteriales > Flavobacteriaceae > Gillisia. The sequence continues at coordinate 14,637 of DATHWA010000195.1, forward strand.
TAACAATCGCAGAATTGATAAACTTAATATTGCAAATGGAGGAAGCCTTTTTAGGTTTACCATGGCTAATGTTAGTTTTGGATATAATTTCTCAAGCAAAGATTTTACAGAAGGTGGTGGGGAAGAAAGTGATAGAATGGATAATGAAACTTTAAGAGGAGGTGGCCGCCCCGATGATCTTTTTGGGAAAGGTACAGATGTGGATGGAAGGTTCTTTGATGATGAAGAGGATGTATTTGAAGGTGATGAAAGGGAAAACGATCAATGGTACAATTACAAAATTCCCTGGAATTTCAGGATGCAGTATACAATGACCTATAACAATACGGCCAGGCAAAATGAGATTTCCTCGCACTCCATTATGTTCTCCGGGGATATTGAGATCGCCCCAAAATGGGTAGTTGGAGGTTCTTCCGGATTTGATTTAAAAGATGCTGGATTTACTTATACCCAACTTAGATTTCAGCGAGATCTGGATAGTTGGAGAATGAGCTTTAACTGGGTTCCGTTTAGCCCCAGAGCTTCCTGGTACTTCTTCATAGGGATCAAATCGGCTATCCTGAGGGATATTAAGTATGACAGGAGAATGGAGCCGGATAGGAGACTTTAGATAGTATTGAGTATTGAGATGTTAGTATTGAGATGAGTTTTAAATAGTATTGAGTATTGAGATGTTAGTATTGAGATGAGTTAAGAGTTATGAGTTTCGAGATTGGAGATAATTTATTTGAAAAAAGGCAACCTTATTCAGGCAGCACAAAGTTCAAACACCAAACAACAAACCCCAAACCCCAAACGCCAAACGCTAAACGGGAAACAGAAAACAGAAAACAGAAAACAGAAAACAGAAAACATATGAAAAGGATCATCAAAACCAGCAAAGCCCCGGCTCCTATTGGGCCTTATAACCAGGCTGTACTTAGCGGAAATATGCTTTATACATCAGGGCAAATCGCTATTAATCCTGAGACCAATGAACTTGAGACAGAGGACCTGGAAAGGGAGACTACCCTGGTAATGGAAAATTTAAAAGCTATTTTGACTGAAGCAGGGATGACTTTTGAAAATGTGATCAAAACTTCCATTTTTATTAGCGATATGAATAATTTCTCGCGGATTAATGAAGTCTATGGAAAGTATTTTGATCCTGAAACAGCTCCTGCAAGAGAGACCGTGGAAGTAGCCAATTTGCCGAAATTTGTGAATGTGGAGATCAGTGCAATTGCAGTGAAGGGATAATTATTTCTACGATAATTAAGTTTTTTCTGTGCCGGGACACAGTTTTCAATCTAAACCGTTTTACAAACTGAAAGAAGGATCTTAAATCCCTCTTATCAATAAGCTTGCTGTGGCCGGATTTGTGGCGATTGGGATATTGTGAACGTCACAAAGTCTTAGCAACATAATGATATCCGGTTCGTGAGGGTGTTTATCTAAAGGATCACGGAAGAAAAAGATCATATCCACCTTTCCTTCTGCCAGCCGGGAAGCTATTTGGGCATCCCCGCCTATGGGTCCGGAGAGTAGTTTCTCCACCTTAAACCCGGCCGCTTCTGCTTTTTGACCTGTTGTTCCGGTCGCTATGAGGTTCACTTTTCTACCTTTTAATGCCGGCATGTTCTCGTTGAGGAACTGGACCATCTCAGCTTTTTTGCCGTCGTGTGCTATTATGGCTATTGTCATTGCTTAGGTTGAAAGTATATCTGAAATTCTTAATAGATCCTTATTGATATCTGGTTTAGTTTTCAATGCGTCCTCAAGGCTACAGGGTTCCACTTTATTGTTGATAAATCCTACCATCATGTTTGTTTGCCCGTCCAGCAGTAATTCCACAGCTCTTACACAAAGCCTACTGGCAAGTACCCTGTCAAAACAGGAAGGGCTTCCCCCGCGTTGTATGTGCCCCAGAACGGTTACCCTTGCATCATAATCGGGTAAATTTTGAGTGACATATTCTGCAAGCTGGAAGACGTTCTTACCAATTTTATCTCCTTCAGAAACCACCACAATGCTGGAAGTTTTTCCGGATCTTCGGCTTCTTTCAAGTGAAAATAATAATCTCTCAAGTCCCAGGTTTTCTTCTGGAATAAGGATCTCCTCCGCACCTGCTCCAATTCCGCTGTTAAGAGCAATAAATCCGGCATCCCTACCCATAACTTCTACAAAGAACAACCGGTTATGGGAACTGGCTGTATCCCTAATCTTATCAATGGCTTCTACTACGGTATTCAATGCTGTGTCGTAACCAATGGTATAATTCGTGCCAAAAATATCATTGTCTATGGTACCGGGAACACCTATTACCGGAATATTGTGCTCTTCATTAAAGATCTTACCTCCTCTAAAAGTTCCATCTCCGCCAATGAGGACAAGGGCATCGATTTTTGCTTTTTTAATGGTATCTGCAGCTCTTTGCCTTCCTTCCTTAGTAAGGAAATCTTTAGAGCGGGCAGATTTGAGAATAGTGCCTCCACGGGATATAATATTTCTTACGCTGCGGGCATTCAAATCTTCATATTCTCCCTCTATTACCCCCTGGAATCCGCGATAAAATCCTACACATCCTGTGTGATAATATGCACAAGCCCTAACTACTGCTCTTATCGCTGCATTCATCCCCGGGGCATCCCCACCGGATGTTAGTACTCCAATACGCTGTATTTTTTTTGCCATTTAAATTATTTATGAGAATAAAATTACAAAGTTTAAACTAAACCCCGCACCAACCCCCGGTATTTAATGAAAAATTAATTTTCAGGTCTTTTTGTTTCGGGAAAAACTACATAATTTGGGGCTAGAGATCTTGCCCTGGATGGTGGAGTTTCTTCTTCCTCTTCCTGGATGATGGCCTGAGTGTTTATGATCTTTCTAATCAATTCTTTGAAGGTGTCAAAATCTACTGAATAGGTTAAACCTACCCCCTGGGTAAATCCTATTTCCTCACCAATGAACTGAATATTATTTTCGCGGTTAAAGACTTTTGCTCTAAGAGAGCCTTCCTCATTCAGCAGGAACTGTATCTCTACATCCCCTACTATTACAGATTCTGTCATACCCCCTACCGGCACACCTACCGCACCGTTGATCAATACCCTGTCGCTAATTTGAGTGGAAAGGCTAAGCCCAAATCTGTCGACCGTTTGCTGGTCCGGGGTACGATCTCCCTGCACATAGTTGAGTCCTACCTGGAACTTGCCATCCTCATCTGCAAAAATATCATTCACAAGGCTGGAAGCCCTTTCAACAAGGTTACCTGTGATGGCATTTTGTCCTATGGCAAATTCACTGTAAAACGATCCCTGGGTTACAAGGAATAAGGCCTGTAGCTCCCTGCTTGCCCTGTCATTCATCCGGTACTCAAGTTCAGACCTTACTACAGAACTGGCATTGGGGAAGTTTACATCAAACGTTAGGTCAGGCTGGGTAATCTGTCCCTGTAGCAGGATAACTACCTCTACCGGGATCTTCCGGTTTAGGGAAGGGTTTTCCAAAAGTACGGCAGGATTGGCATCTACCTCGTAGACAGCGCTTACATCCAATTGGGCATTAGTGGGACTACCATCCCAGTTAATGCTTCCTCCGGATTCCACTCTAAAGGTCTTTTGCACTAAACCTGCATATTTAAAATTATATACCCCTTCATAAACCACGAAATCTCCCCACATGTTGAATTTTCCATTGGTGTTGATCTCGATAAGCATATTCCCTGCACCTCGACCACGAAGGGTACTACCGCTTGTTTGATCTACTACGACTTCCACCTCTGCTGCATTAGTAATATCCAGGTCAAAGTTAAGCTCCAACCCTTTCACATCGGGCAGGATGATCTCTTCCCCGGCGAGTCGTGAAGCTTTTTCCTCAGGGCTTAGAAAGTGGATGTAGGAGTTGTCTCCAATAGATTCAGCATCGCTTAAGGGGATCTTGAAAATGGTTCCTTTTTCTGTAGTAGCATTTACGTTGATCACCAGCTCATCTGTAGGTCCCTTAATGGTTGCAAAACCGTCAATAAAGGCAGTACCGTAATACAATGCATCTTCCTCTGCCTGGGTATCCAATACCAGCATCCTGTTGCTGTTTATCTCCAGGTCAAGGAACCATTCCCTAAAATTTCTATGGGAAATATTCCCGTCTATGTTCGCTTTAGTACGATGCTTTATATCGAGGATTTCTACTTTATTGAATATGAATTCCTGATTTGTAAGATCTACGGTAGCTATATTATTGAGGTTGTAATCTATATTAAGATACGGGATCCTGAAACCTGCATCTTCCAGTTCCAGTTGCCCGGAAATATCGGGATTTCTGTAGTCCCCGGTAACTTTGGCATCCCCCGTTGCATACCCCCGGATGTTATCTATGGCCTCTCCTCCCAGCGGACTAAATGCCGCAAGATTAACGTTCCTTAGATTAACGTCCAGATCTATAGTTGGGAATTCCCCGCCTGCATTAATGGCGCCGGCCGCACTCAGGGATTCAAAACCTCTTCTTGTAAGGGTGGCATCCACATTATAGAAGGTAAGATCTTCATTGCCTTCAACATCAAGATTAAGCCTTCCCATAGGAACTTCGTTAATTGCCAGGCCATCTATTGTCATAGAGGTGTTGGGAAAGAATGCCCCCTCTTCCTGAAGAAGCTGAAGCCGGCCATCCAGGATCCCTCCAAGTTTAAGACTGTCAATTTCCGGGGTGATCTTCGCGATATCCACTTGTTCAAATTCTATCCTGAAATTTTTATACGTGGAATCCCGCATTTCCCCGCTAAGCCTTATTTGTTCATCCTGGTGGCTTAAGGTAAGAGAATCTATTTCCAGGGTACGAAACTGGTTATCAAATACAATTTTATTGCTTCTGTTGCTGTCCTCATTTAGATACCACACATTATCCCTGAATTTAACGTCAGACCGCTGTATACCTACCACAGAGCGGTTCTCCTCATTAATAGTATGGAACAGGTTAATATTGAAAATATCTTCATTGGTTTTGCCGCCCTGGAATTCAGATCTAATGAAAAGAGTATCTCTAAGCGTTACGTTGATCAAACTAAATTCTGAAAAATTGTACATAGCGGTTGAAACGCTGTCTGCCTCCACGAAGGTATTATAGATTGGGTTGGTGTTATCTACCTGGATATTGATATCCTGCATCATATTCCCGAATGCTTCTATTCTTGGAGAGCGAAAGGTTAACCGAAATTCAGATTCGTCTGATTCTACCCTACCCCTTATAAAAGTATTTGGTGCCAGCTCAATCTCGGGATAGAATACCTCCACGATCTTGTTGTAAATATCAAAATCGAATTCCATGTATTGATTGCTGGTAATGGTGTTAGGCCTGTAATTGGTATAAATGCTTCCAATGGAATTTTCCATCAGGGCACCCACTTCAGCAAGCCTAAATCTTCCTGAAACCACACCACTAATAACGTCGGGCGAATTTACAGTGATAGTCCGGATCCCTTCCAGATCAAATGTGGAGGAAACATTGAGGTCATCAAAATAATAAAGATCGTTCTGGTTTTGATAAGTTGTATTGATAAGGTAAATATCCCCTGAGATATTGTCCAACGAATTTCCCTGCATATTCATAATGATATCTCCCTTCAAAATTGAGGTTGTGTCCCTTGAAACAAAATTAAGTTCATTAAGATCTGCATACCCCACAGATGCTTCAAAGTCGTATTTATTTTCAGCTGCTGAAATGTCTACGAGTCCGTTGAATTCCATTTGGAGATTTGGATCTTGTGAGACGAGGTTTCCGTTAAAAATGGAATTTCTCACCGTACCCATTACCAAAATACTGGTGTATCTGTAATCATTATAGCGTATTCTGGATATGCGCCCACGTATGTTGGCATTAAGACTTTCTGAAGTGAAACCCTTTCCATCTATATTAAGATCAAAGCTGGTACTTCCAATGGCTTTATTATCCAGCAATCGGCCAAGATTAAAGTCATTGAAGACAAGATTTCCTTTATAGGTTGTTTGTGCAGAATTGCTGAAGTTACGCATCACAATATCTGCGCGTGCATTCCCCAGCTGGGTATTAATTATAACATCTGCATCCAGCGCATTACCTGTGATTACAGATTTCCCCCGCATTTGTAAATTACCAAAATCCCGAAGGGTAATGGGAAGAGTTTTCCCCAAAGTGGATGGTAGTAAATTTACAAGATCATAATAGTTGGATGCCAGCCGTTCAAAATTCCCTTCAAGCCGAAAATCGCCGTTTTCATTTGAAAAAGCACCCTGCACCCGCAGGTCACCGTCTATGGAACTACGATCCATTCCTGTAGCTTCCAGGCCTTCCAGTAAAAAATCATTAAGGGTTCCTGTTATTCGGCTTTTAAGGATAAAAGTCACATCCTCCCCAAAAGGTTCATAGAACAATTTGAGATCATTGGTAGATAACCTTGATTCTCTAATAGTCCCTTCTAAATTCACTTTATTTTCAAAATCTGAAAAATCCCCTACCACATATACCAGGTCTATATCTGCATTTAATTGTGAATGCGGGGTCTCCAGGATAAGCCCATCCAGCCCCATCGCAGTAGGACTATAAGAAAAATTGGTCTTTAAGTTAACGATCTCCAATCCTTTCCCTTCCCTGGCTGCCATGGAATTCACCTTAACGGTAAAACTGTCATCCACTACTTTAAGCCTTTCTGCCTGCAGGTTCAAGTCTCTTAGCACGATGATCTCCGGAATATCCAAATTTTCATCTATATAGCTGTAGTGACCATCTGTAATAAAAATATCACGAACAGAGAGTTCGAAAGGTGTTTTTTCACCTGTGGGCTCTGTCCTTAATTTATCCAGTATGATGCTTAGGTTATCTGAATCTTCTCCCGCGTACCGCCGCATTTTAAAGGTAAAACCTCTTGCCGTGGTATTCCCCAGTCTTGGGGTATTATTAAGAAGATTTGTAACGCTTAGAAGGGATGTTCTTAACTCCTGAACATTCAAAAGAGTATCGTTATGATGATCTTCAACATAGACATCGTTGAGCTTGATCTTTCCAAAATAGGAGAAGCTCACCCTACCCACAGAGATATTAACGTCTGATCGCTCCTGTATGGAATTTGTTAACTTCTTTGCCACCGATGTTTGAACGGCAGGGATGGAAAATAAGATCAATAAAAACACGAAAAACAGAAGCAGTCCAACGACTGTCCTAATTAGTATTTTCCAGAATTTTTTGATACGCTTTTATATTATAACTTTGTGAACTGTATAAACAATAAATATGCCCCTTCAAATTTAATGATAAATTCCCGCGACATCTATATACTTGCCATTGAATCTTCCTGCGATGATACGGCCGCGGCTGTCCTGCACAACGATAAATTACTCTCAAATATTGTGGCTACCCAGGAGGTGCATAAAAAATATGGCGGCGTAGTGCCGGAATTGGCTTCCAGGGCACATCAACAAAACATTGTTCCTGTGATCCATCAGGCACTTGCGGAGGCAAATATCGACAAAAAAGACTTATCTGCAATCGCTTTTACCAAAGGACCCGGACTAATGGGTTCCTTATTGGTTGGGACTTCTTTTGCGAAATCTCTATCCATGGGATTAAATATTCCGCTTATAGAAGTAAACCATATGCAGGCCCATATCCTCGCTCATTTTATAGATGAGAGAGATTTCCCAAAACCTACATTTCCTTTCCTGGCATTGACCATAAGTGGCGGGCATACTCAAATTGTGAAGGTGGCAGATTATTTTTCAATGGAAGTGATAGGGCAAACCATTGATGATGCTGTAGGCGAAGCCTTTGACAAAAGCGCAAAAATACTTGGACTACCCTATCCAGGGGGACCTCTTATTGATAAATATGCCAAAATTGGGAATCCAAAAGCTTATAAGTTCACCAAACCGAAGGTCGATGGACTGAATTTCAGTTTTAGCGGACTCAAAACAGCAGTGCTATATTTTATTCAGAAGGAAGTAAAGAACAATCCGAATTTCATAGAAGAAAACCGGGACGACATTTGCGCTTCCATCCAATATACTATTGTTGAAATTTTAATGGATAAGTTAAAGAAGGCGGTAAAACAAACCGGTATAAAGCAAATTGCCATAGGTGGCGGGGTCTCTGCCAACAGCGGTATTAGGACAGCTTTAAAAGCCGGGGAGCAGAAGTACGGCTGGCAAACCTATATCCCAAAATTTGAATATACCACAGATAATGCAGCGATGATAGGGATCGTGGGATATTATAAATTCCTTCAGGAAGAATTTACAGATATGGGAGTAACTGCCCAGGCACGTTATAAGTTTTAAGTATGCAATTGTTTTATCATCCGGATATCCATGAAAATGACAGGCAGGTTATCTTTCCGAAAGAAGAAAGCAGGCATATAGTAAAGGTCTTACGGAAGAAAGAAGGCGATATCCTCAACGTAACCAATGGAAAAGGTTTTCTCTTCAAAACAGAGATCCTGAGTATTGATGCCAAACAATGTATTGCAACTATCCTGGACCGGGAAAAAGAAGTTGAACCTTCCTATTATTTACACCTTGCAGTAGCCCCTACCAAGATGAATGACAGGTATGAATGGTTCCTGGAAAAGGCTACAGAAATTGGTGTTCGGGAGATCACCCCGGTGATATGTGAGCATAGTGAAAGAAAGGTTATAAAGCTTGAAAGGTATGAACGAGTGCTGCAAAGCGCAATGAAACAATCACTTCACTTAAGCATCCCTAAACTTAATAAAAATCAACAGTTTATAGATTTTATTGCTTCTGAAATTGAAGGAGCTAAATTCATAGCGCATTGTGAAGACGGCGAGCAGAAAAAGTCTCTTAAGAGCCAGTTACAACCGGGAAAACGCAGTACAATATTGATAGGACCGGAAGGAGATTTCTCTTCAGCTGAAATTGAACTGGCACTGCACAACGGTTGGATACCGGTAAGTTTAGGGAACAGCAGGTTGAGAACTGAAACTGCCGCCATTGTGGCCTGCCATACAGCAGCCCTGGCAAATGAGGAATAGCACTACTTCTGTTACCAAAAATTCCAACTTCATCTTCCTTATAAATTCTTATCTTCGGGAAAAGTTTTCAGTTTAAGCCGGACTACTGAATATGCCTAAAATTATTTTTTCGATTTTATGTTTTTTAATGATCAGCACCTCCTGGTCACAGGAAATAGCGGTGCTTCAGTATCAGGGCGGTGGGGACTGGTATTCTAATCCTACTTCCTTACCGAACCTAATTAAATTTTGCAATGAGAACATTAATACTGCGATAGATCCCAAACCCGCAACTGTAACCCCGGGAAGTACAGATCTTTATCAGTTTGCATTTGTGCATATGACTGGCCACGGGAATGTATATTTTAATGAGGAGGAGGCAAAAAACCTGCGAACTTACCTTCAAAGCGGCGGATTCCTGCATATTGACGATAATTACGGGATGAATGAATATTTGCGAAAAGAATTAAAAAAAGTATTTCCGGACAGGGAGCTGCAGGAGCTTCCTGCTTCCCATCCTATTTTTAGTGCTGTTTATTCATTTCCAAACGGTTTACCGAAGATCCACGAACATGATGGATTACCTCCACAGGCTTTCGGTATTTTTGAAGAGCAGCGGCTAATTTTGCTGTTCACCTATGAAAGCGACCTTGGAAATGGATGGGAAGACCCCGCGGTGCACAATGACCCACCGGAAGTGCGCTTAAAAGCATTACAAATGGGAGCCAATATTATTAAATACGCTTTTGAGAATTGAGCAACCAGCTATCGCATAACGAACATACAACCCCCACCCTCAAATTCCCGGTGATTTTGCTTACAGATAATTTGATGGGTGATGCCAATATTGGCAGCCTCTTCAGGCTGGCAGATGCTTTTAATATTGAAAAGCTGGTTTTTTGCGGTACGCCAATAAATCCTAACAGCAACAGGCTTAAGAAAACTGCACGAGCCACTTATAAAACTGTGGCATACGAAGAATGGGAAGATCCTTTGGAAGCCATCAAAAAATATAAAGAACTGGGATACAAACCTTATGGTCTGGAGATAACTTCAGATAGTGTACAGCTGGATAAGATCGACTTCAGCAAAGAAGAAAAGATCATACTTGTTGCAGGGAATGAACGTTATGGAATTTCCGAATTGCTGCTGGATGAAATCGAGACTAAGGTTCATATAAAAATGTTTGGACACAACAGCAGTATGAACGTAGGCCAGGCAACCGGAATAGCTTTTTATGAAATTACTAAAACCCTTCCTCCCTTTCGTGAGAAATAATATCTTTACCAGGTGAACGCAAAATCCTTTTCGTACGGAATTCTACGCGCAGTAGGAATATTAGTTGGTATATTTATACTGCTCTACTTTTTATATACCATCCAGAGCGTCCTGGTTTATATTGCAATAGCAGGGGTGATTTCCCTTATTGGACGGCCGGTGGTGATCTTTTTAAGGTCCAGCCTGCGTATCCCCAACCAGCTCGCCGTGGTCATAGTACTATTGCTCGTATTGCTCATTTTTGTAGGGATCATCCTTGTGTTTGTTCCCATTGCCATTGAACAGACCTATCATTTAGGACAAATTGATATCGAAGCTTTTAAAAGTGACATCAATGAGCTTAACAATCAGGTCAATGCATATCTGGGGGTTGAGGAAATAAATATCCTGGAAAGCATACGTCAAAGCGAATTCATACGTGGTCTGGACATGAATATGATCCCTCGATTCCTGAACAGTGTTTTTGGTATTCTTGGAGCTACTTTAATTGCGATCTTCTCCATTATATTCATCTCTTTCTTTCTTTTAAAGGACAGCAAGTTAATGCTGAACAGTATCCTTGTTTTCGCTAATAAAGGGGAAGAAGATAAATTTCAGAGGGTATTTAACAAGATCAAGATCCTCTTGTCAAGATACTTTGTTGGTCTTACCTTACAAATTACCGTTCTGTTCATTCTCTACTTGCTTTTGCTTAGTATATTTGAAATAAACAATCCGGTAGCCATCGCTTTTATATGTGCAATTCTAAACCTGGTCCCTTACCTGGGGCCTATAGTTGCCGGTATCTTAATGGCACTTTTTGTAATATCCAGTAACCTGGGAGCCGATTTCCAGACGTTCATTCTACCAAGAGTTATCTATGTTATGCTGGGATACGGAATTGCGCAGTTAATAGATAATTTTATTAGTCAGCCACTCATTTTCGGGGCCAGTGTGCGCTCGCATCCGCTGGAGATCTTTCTTATCATTCTTATTGCTGGTTTAATGTTTGGTATTGTGGGAATGGTAGTGGCAATTCCTTTTTATACAGCTCTAAAGGTTATAGCAAAAGAATCCCTAAGTGAGTACAAGATCGTGAAACGTCTTACCAGGGACCTCTAAAATTTATACCGTGAACCCAGCACTCTTACAGCAGGATGTTCAAGCTTTTATAAGGGAAAATCAGGATATAGATACAACTAAACTTATCCTTAAAGGCAGCCCATTTAAAGGTATTAATTCCAGTGAATTAGCAATGCAGATCATTGGTCTTAAAAAGGCTAAAAAAAAGCTACCCACCTGGTATAAATCTCCCGATATTATTTATCCTCCCAATCTTAATTTAGAGCAAACTTCGTCTGAGATCACTGCAAGATATAAAGCCGAATTGGTTTCAGGAAAGAGCCTGATTGATCTTACCGGCGGCCTTGGAATTGATTCATTTTTCTTTGCTGAAAAGATTGAGAAAGTGACCCATTGTGAAATGGATCCTTCTCTTTCTGAAATAGCTGAACATAATTTAAAGCATTTAGGTGCAGAGAATATTTCCACTATCGCAGGAGACAGTCTGGAATATCTAAAATCTACAAATGAATATTTTGATTGGATATATCTCGATCCCGCCCGTAGGGATGATTACGGGGGCAAGATCTTCCTCCTGGAACAATGCACTCCAAATGTCCCAATAAACCTGGACCTTTTCTTTAAGAAAGCCAGGCGTGTTTTAATCAAGACATCACCGTTGCTGGATCTCAAGGCCGGTATTACGGAATTAAAAAAAGTAGCAGAGATCCACGTAATTGCGGTAAATAATGAAGTGAAGGAACTGCTGTGGTTACTGGATCCGGCTTCAACTTCTGAAGTGGTTATCAAAACAATAAATATCAGGAAAAATTCAGTGCAAAAATTTGAAGGAAAATTTTCTGGCCTTTCCCTGGTTTCCGGTTTAAGTATGCCCCAGGAATACCTTTACGAGCCTAATGCTGCCATAATGAAGAGTGGCTTGTTTGGAACGCTAAGCTCAGTCACAGGCACAGAGAAACTTCACATGAATAGCCACCTGTACACGTCCGGAGAATTAATCGAATTTCCCGGAAGAAGGTTTAAAGTTCTGGAAGTGATGGCCTATCAACGAAAACTCCTTAAAAAGGATCTGCGCCTCAAAAAAGCAAATATTACCACCCGCAATTTTCCGAAATCTGTAGAAGCTATTAGAAAGGAACTGAGAATTGAGGATGGCGGTACCGTCTATGCCTTCTTTACCACTAATCTTAGGGATGAGAAAGTGGTGGTGTTGTGTGAAAAAATCTAGTTCGCTTCAGACTTTCTAACCATTCTTGTCCGATTAAAATAAGTAGAATCGTCCTAAATTCTTACTATATATGATCCGACAACAATTCAACCACACCCAGGGGGCGGTTTTCCATCAAAAATAGAGTAGAAAAATTTAAGTTTTGAATCAAAGCTTAATTCGATCTTTTACAAATGCTAATACTTTAGTCCAGTTTCTAGATTCTAAACGAGGCAATCTTGACTCTTTTTCCGGACAGGATTGCTTTCAACCACCACCTTATCTTATCTTAAATCTCTAAAGACCTGTGATTTTCTGTTTCCTTCAGGAGATCTTAACAATTCGATTTCCTCTTTTTTGACCAACTCCAGATCAGGGGTTACCTGCAATCTGGATTTAAAGATTTCAGTAAGAACACTCACCCGCTCCAGGGAAACATTATCCGGAAGCTTTACAGTTATCACATCGGTTTCAAGATCATTTCTTCTGGCTTCGATCACATAGGTGTCCAATCCTTCGAAATTGGACAGGATCTCGATAATATTCTGCGGATAGATTGTTGTACCCTTAAGTTTAATCATTTGTTGTTTACGACCTACTACAGA
>DATHWA010000196.1:0-3389 GCA_035461025.1 Gillisia sp.
TTTGGATTTGTGTCCGGTAGATATAAATCTTCAGGCGATTTGATACAGAGTATGAAAAAATCCATGGAAAGTATGGGTTATTACATTGTAATGGCCTTTTTCTGTGCGCTTTTTATCGATGCATTTTCACGTTCAAATATCGGACTTCTAATTGCCATCAAAGGGGCAAATTTTCTTCAGGCGCTTGACTTGCCGGGTCAAATAACAATTGTTGGGATAGTTATACTAAGTTCCTTTGTCAATTTAATGGTGGGTTCTGCTTCAGCAAAATGGGCCCTCATTGCTCCCATATTTGTTCCTATGTTAATGCAGCTGGGTATATCACCAGACCTTACGCAGGCTGCTTATAGAGTGGGAGATTCGGTTTCCAACATCATTACCCCCTTATTACCTTATTTTCCCCTCGTAGTGGTTTTTAGTCAGCGCTATGTAAAAGGAATGGGAATTGGAACGCTGATTTCAATGATGTTGCCCTACTCGGTCATATTTTTAATCACCTGGACAATATTCCTACTTGTTTACTGGTGGCTTGGAATTCCTTTGAGTTTTGAGGCCAACTACGTATATCCTGCCCCTTAGAAATATACTTATTTGCAGTAGAGGAAGATGTCCTCGGTCCCGGTTATTTCAAGTCGGGGGAGTTGGCTAAGTATAAGCATGTTACATCTATACTGGAAATCATAAAAACCTTAAATCACATTCTCCAGGCAGAATTGGAAATTGCAGTTGTTAACGGCTGGCCTTTTGTCTTTGTTTGTACCTGGCGGAGATTAAACCTCCTATGCAGCCAGAAGCTATAGCCAGAAGAAGTGGCGGCAAGTCCTTTTTTAAAAATATATCCACCTGCCCGGCGAATAATACACTCAGGCTCAAAAGGGCAAGTATTGATCCTGCCATCCACAAGCCCCAATGCCAGGATTCATCAGGCCAAAGAAAGCCTAATAAGCCTCCGCCGAATAGAAAAACAAGCACAAGGGGAATGGAAAAAGGTTCGGTGGCAGTTAGAAAGAAAGCAACGAGTCCGAAAATAATTGCCAGGAAGTACGGATATTTTGAAGATTTACTACTCATATGTTTCTCCTTTATGATTTTTCTTAAAGTTAATTCCTGTGCATCATCTCAGGTCTGTACTTGTGCACACCTAGGGGATACCAATGCTAGCGGGTGTTGGAATTGAAACAGGTTTTAGTATTGTTTTTATACAGTGTTGCTATTAGCATTTTTGACTGATATGTCCTTTACGACTCTGGTTTTTGACAAGTAATCGTGAATACCGGTTTTAGTAAAAAGAAACGAAATCCTGTCAAATGGAATGAATCTACAAAACGTTCTTCCTATAATGTCTGAAGTCTCAGGTCTGGATCCGTCAACTTTTACAACTTTTGTTTTTGTAATGAATTTACCAAGGGTTTTTTGGTACATTATTTCCATTACGGCATAATAGGCGAAAAAGGATCCAAACATAAAAAGGTAGCCGTAAAGTTGAAGCAAGTCCTGATCAGATGTTTGAATAAATAAATCAACAAAAAGACTAAGTAAATAAGTTAATACTAGCAAAATGAGTATGTCAATTATGAAATTGAGGAAGCGACTAAAGGAGCCAACTGTGATTTCCTCCACGCCGAGCATTTTTGTCCTTTCAACGGTAGCCTCATCCTTAACCTTTTCAAATTCTGATTTATCAATATTTCGTTTCTCCAATTCTGTTTCTGCGGCAGTAATGGCAGCAGGATTGTACTTTGCTCGGTCAGCGGTAACTATTTTAATCAGATCGCTATCTGTTCGTTCAGACATTACTTTAGCAAATTCATTTTCCATTTAATAGTGGGTTCTTTAATATTATGGCAAACCTTGACTTTTCTTAATCCAGCATTGTGCCGTAATGGACATCATGTCCAACGGACAGTAGTGCAGTGAGGGTTGTGACCAATATTAATTGCATATCAGGATCATTGGATGGCGATAACCAAATGAAACTTTGCAGGTAATGCTTCAACGGATTTTCACCTCTGAATTGCATAGCCGCCAGCGGCACTCCACCCTCTGCTATTACAAAGCCCAATACATCCCATCCTTTTTTTCAATTGGCATATTGCTTTACGGGACCAGTTCTCCCAACCCTTATTTAAAGATAGCGAAAAACCAATGCGTAATGTTTTTTTGAAATATTATTTGCAACGTCTCTTAAATCCAGCCACATTTATCCGTATCAAGCATTGGAAATGGATTGGTTATAATATTTATTATCAATATGAAGATCCAACTCAATTTCATTCGATAATGAAAAATAGCTTGGGGATTTTTTAAGTCAACAGATGTTAAGAACTTTTGACCAGCAATGTTGGCATTATAAATTTATCAAACGTTAAACCTTCTTAAACCTTATTCCAGAACCTGATACATTTCATACATTACATCGAGCACGACATAATCGTGTTTATAGAAAATTGAAATGGAGAATTTTATTAAAACATCTACCCTGCAAAAAATTTTCAGGATCCTACTGGCAGTTTTTATGATCTATGCAGGATTTAGCCATTTAACCTTTAACCGTTTTGAATTTCAAAGTCAGGTGCCAGATTGGGTTCCATTGAGTAAAGATCTTGTGGTCATACTTTCGGGTATTGTAGAAATGATTCTTGGTCTTACACTGCTATTCTGGAAAAAACAGCGTGTAAATATAGGATGGTTACTCGCCCTGTTTTGTGTCCTGATCTTTCCGGGTAATTTAGCCCAGTATTTAGAAGGTAAAGATGGCTTTGGTGTACTGGATACAGACAGGGCACGACTCATCAGGCTATTCTTTCAACCGGTATTAATTGTATGGGTCCTATGGGCCAGCGGCGCCTGGAAAGCCTGGAGAATATCAAAAAAATAGCACATGGAAAAGGAGGACCAACTTAAGCTTAAAAATCAGATCTGTTTCCCCATCTATTCGGTTTCCAGACTTCTCACCAAGGCATACAAACCATACCTGGAGAAACTTGGTCTAACTTATCCGCAGTATTTGGTGTTAATGGTTTTATGGGAAGAGAACAGGCTTTCTGTAAATAAGATTGGCCGGAAGTTATTATTGAATACCAATACACTTTCTCCACTCATAAAAAGAATGGAAAAAAATAAACTACTAACGCGTACCAGATCTCATGACGATGAGCGAACGGTGTTAGTGAGTTTAACGGAAAAAGGTCTAAGCCTAAAAGATAAGGCTTCCCCTATTCCGCAGGATTTGTTGAAGACTTTAATTAATGAGGACGTGAACCTTTCAGATATTATACAATTAAAAAATACCCTGGACTCCTGGATCAATATCCTGTCTAAGGATTCTGAAAGAACTATTGAAAAATAAAAATATAAACTTATGAAAGCATTACAAATTACAAAATACG
>DATHWA010000197.1:0-9475 GCA_035461025.1 Gillisia sp.
AGTTCGTTTTTCATAGCAGGTACAAAATTACAATTATACTTGGAAATAGAGATTTATAGATAGCATAAAGATGTTTAAACAAAAACAGCCACCCAAGGGTAGCTGTTTTTTATTTTAGTGGTGAAAATATTATCCACCAAAATCATCAAATCTTACATTTTCCGGCGGTACTCCAAAATCTTCTGTCATTTGTTGTACTGCCTTGTTCATTAGTGGGGGTCCACAGAAATAGAATTCTATTTCTTCCGGTTCATCGTGGTGATTTAGATAATTATCAATTACCACCTGGTGAATAAATCCAACGAAACCATCCCCTTCCCCATCAAGGCCGTCCTTCACTTTCCAGTTATCCTCTTCCATAGGCTCAGAAAGTGCCAGGTAGAACTTAAAGTTTGGAAAATCCCTCTCAAGTGCACGGAAATGCTCTGTATAAAAAAGTTCTCTTTTGGAACGTCCACCATACCAATAAGTAACTTTTCTTCCTGTCTTAATAGTTCTGAATAATTCGTACAGGTGAGAACGCATTGGTGCCATTCCGGCTCCTCCACCTACGTAAAGCATTTCTGAGTCACTCTCATTGATAAAGAATTCCCCATAAGGTCCGGAAATAATTACTTTATCTCCTTTTTTCCTTGAGAAGATATAAGAAGAAGCGATTCCGGGATTAACATCCATCCAACCGTTCTTTGCTCTGTCCCATGGTGGAGTTGCAACACGAACATTTAACATGATCTCTCTTCCTTCAGCAGGGTAGGAAGCCATGGAATATGCACGTTCAACAGTCTCAGTATTTTTCATTACAAGAGGCCAAAGGTTGAATTTGTCCCACTCATCCTTAAACTTTTGCGGTTCTCCCGGGTGTTCGTCCGGGTGAGCCGTTATGTCTATATCTTCAAACTTAACTTCACATTTAGGGATCTCGATCTGGATATAACCTCCGGCTTTGTAATCCATATCTTCAGGAATTTGAACTACAAATTCCTTGATAAAAGATGCTACGTTGTAATTACGGACAACAGTTGCCTCCCATTTTTTGATACCAAATACCTCTTCAGGTATAGTAATTTTCATATCCTGTTTTACCTTAACCTGGCAACCAAGTCTCCAGCCCTGGGCAATCTCCTTACGGGTAAAGTGAGGCTCTTCTGTTGGAAGAATAGTACCTCCACCTTCAGAAACAATACATTTACATTGGACACAGGTCCCACCTCCCCCACAGGCAGAGGGCAGGAAAAGTTTATTTTCACCTAAGGTTGAAAGTAGAGTACCGCCGGAACCAACTTCAAGATCCTTCTCGTTATTAATATTAATACTTACCGGACCAGAAGGCACGAGTTTGGCTTTAGCGGTAAGAAGAACCGCAACCAAAATTAAGATCAATACTAAAAATACAATTACACTTGCTATAATAACTGTCATATCTTCATTTTATATTTTAATACCCATAAAACTCATGAACCCTAAGGCCATTAACCCGGTAATAATAAAAGTAATACCCAATCCTTTTAAAGGAGCAGGCACATTGGAATAAGTTATCTTTTCCCTAATTGCTGCAATACCTATAATTGCAAGGAACCAACCTATTCCACTTCCAAAACCATAAGTCACGGCATATGAAATTCCGTCAAAATCCTTTTGCTGCATAAAAAGGGATCCACCAAGGATCGCACAGTTTACTGCGATAAGTGGAAGGAAAATTCCAAGTGCACCATATAAAGCCGGAGCAAATTTTTCAACGATCATCTCTACCAACTGTACCATAGCAGCAATAACCGCAATGAACATAATGAAACTAAGAAAACTAAGGTCAATTGTAGCATATTCTGCTCCAAGCCAGGATAAAGCTCCGGGGCGCAAAAGATATGTATCTAGTAAAAAGTTAATTGGAACTGTGATAGTCAATACGAATATAACTGCTGCACCAAGCCCAACCGCTGTTTTTACCGTTTTGGAAACCGCCAGGTAAGAACACATTCCAAGGAAATACGCGAAAACCATGTTTTCTACGAAAATACTCCTCACAAATAAATTTATAAATTCCATAATAGATTTTTTTATCTGGTTTTGATTAGGTTTCGATTAATTTTCTGTTCCGAGCTCTCTGAACCCAAATAATGATACCCACCACTATTAAAGCCATAGGCGAAAGCAGCATTAAACCATTGTTTTCATATCCCAGGGCATAAAGTCCAGTGGACTCTGCAAGAGTTACTCCCTTGTGCCCTAAAACTTCATAGCCAAACAGTTTTCCTGCTCCAAGCAATTCCCTGAAGAAAGCTACTATGATAAGGATAAGACCATATCCCGCGGCGTTTCCTACTCCATCCAGGAATGACCTCCAAACCCCGTTACCTAAAGCAAATGCTTCAAGACGTCCCATTACTATACAGTTGGTAATAATAAGACCAATGAATACAGACAACTGCTTACTTACATCATAAGCATATGCTCTCAGGACCTGGTCCACCAATGCCACAAGAGATGCTACCACTACAAGCTGCACGATAATTCGAATCCTGCTTGGAATCATATCTCTTAAAAGAGAGACGATCATATTTGAGAAAGCCATTACCGCAACAACCGCGATAGACATAACCACTGCCGGTTCCAGCTGTACTGTAATTGCAAGTGCACTACATATACCAAGAACCTGCACCGTAATTGGGTTGTCATCATCCAGAGGATCTGAAAGAAGCTTTCTGTTCCTCTTGGAAAATAAACTTTCCTTTTCTTTGGTATCTGCAAGGAAAAGAACCAATTCTCTTTTCTTTTCTTCTTTTTGTTCTATTGTTCCCTCTGCAAATTGCACAGGTTTATTGTTTGTTTCCTTCGCCATAATATTAATTATTTGAAACATTCATATCTGTCTGACTCTTGAAATAAGGCAGATAATGTTGCAATCTTTCAGAGATCATATCACTAACACCATCTGTAGTAATAGTAGCTCCGGAAATTGCGTCTACTCTGTTATCATCTTTTGAAGTACTTGGATTTCCTTTCACTACAGAAATACCAACAAGGTTACCGCTACCGTCAAAGATCTTCTCATCTGTAAACCTTTCGCGGAACCATTCTTTGGTGATCTCTGCTCCAAGTCCGGGAGTTTCCCCAAGGTGATCAAAAACAACTCCTTTAACTGTATTAACATCATCCTGTAGAGAAATATATCCAAAGATGGCATTCCAAAGACCTGCGCCTCTTAATGGAAGGATATAATAATTTTCTCCATCAACTTCAGCAATATATAGAGGGAAGTTTTGGTCCAGTGATTCTCTCTTTAGTTCTTTTGCAAGGTCTACATCAAAGGCTTCAACCCCTTCTCTCACATCCCCGTTGGAATCCAACACGATCTCTTCTACAATATGCTGATTATATAAAGCCTCAGCTCCCGCTCTGTCTGTTTGAATACCCACAGTAGCTAGAATATTCTGCATCTTTTCCTGGCGGGCATTCTCATACTGCCTGGGCTGCAAAGAAGTCGCTGCAAATGCAAGGACACTTCCCACAACAATCACCATTACTATCGAGAAGATAAAAGTGTAGGAGTTCTTATTCGTTTTATTTACTGATTTCTGTTCCATTTTAAACTGCTGTATTAATTTGCTTGTTCAGGGATTCATTCTTTCTCTTCACCCTTTTCTTCACGCTGGCCTGGATCACATAATGATCTATTACCGGTGCAAATACATTCATTAAAAGAATAGCCAACATAATTCCTTCAGGATAGGCAGGGTTGAAAATTCTTATCATCACCCCGAATAATCCAATAAGGAACCCATATATCCACATTCCTTTTAAGGTTTGAGAAGCTGAAACCGGATCTGTAGCCATAAAGACAACACCAAATGCCAGTCCACCTACTATTAAATGTTGATACCAGGGTAAATTGGTAAGTTCATTTCCTTCGATACCCAACGATGGTAAGGCATTAAAAATTAGAGCCATTATAGCTGCCCCAACAAAAGCACTTAATATAATCCTCCAGTTTCCAACTTTGGTTAAAACCAGTATTAAGGCCCCTACCAGGATCAAAAGGGTTGATGTCTCCCCAATAGACCCGGGGATATAACCCATAAACATATCCATCGTGCTGTAACCGGCTCCTTCCCCGGCAGCAAGGCTACCAAGAATTGTTTCTCCGGTGACTGCATCTACCTGCGTTGCCTCGCTAACCCAAACCTGGTTACCAGACATATAAGTAGGATATGCAAAGAATGCAAAAGCACGTGCTGTCAATGCAGGATTAAGAATATTCATTCCTGTTCCTCCAAAAGCTTCTTTACCTATTAGAACTGCAAATACTACAGATATTGCCACCATCCAAAGCGGAATATCTATTGGCATTATCATTGGGATCAATAAACCTGTTACCAGGTATCCTTCATTAACCTCGTGACCTCTTTTTATCGCGAACAAAAACTCAATACCCAATCCTACCGCGTATGAAACTGCGATCATTGGAACAATTTTCAATGCTCCATGACCTAAAGCCTCCCAGAAACCAACTTCTGTCTGGATTTGGGAAAGGTACTGGTAACCACCATTCCACATCCCAAATATAAGGGCGGGTATCAAGGCGATCACCACAGTGATCATCGTTCTTTTAAGGTCAACTGCATCCCTTACGTGGGCACCTGTTTGAGTAGTATGGTTGGGCGTAAAAAGAAAGGTATCCAGTGCATTTATAGCAGGCGAATACTTCTCAAGTTTTTTACCCTTTCCAAAAGGTTCTTTAAATTTATCTAATCGTTGTCTTATCCATTCCATAATTAAACTTTTTAACCTACTTCAGTAATCATTAAATCCAAACCTAATCGAATGATCTCCTGAGCTTCTATCTTTGATGTGTTAGTATAATCAACCAATGCAAAATCTTCCGGAGCTACTTCATAGATCCCCAGGTTTTCCATTTTTTCAATATCCCCTGCCATACAGGCTTTTATAAGCTGCATTGGAAAAAGATCCATTGGAAAAACCTCTTCCATTTCGCCTGTCACCACAAGAGCACGCTCTTCCCCGTTTAAATTGGTCGTGGGTTCAAACTTCTTGTTGGAAAATAAAAATGATAAGGAGGTCCTTGAATTGGAATGAATGTTATTATATGTAAATGGCAACCAGCCAAACATCCTGTATTGATTACCTTCCGGTATCATAGAAACTGTATTGGGATAAAAACCAAGGTACTGCTTATTTGAGATCTTTGTACCGGTAAGAACATCACCGGAAATCAATCTAATACTGGCAGGCACCTCTCCAACAATATCTGCCGAGTTTGCTCCTATGATCGTCTTGTAATACTTTCGGTTTTGAGCTTCACTACCTGTTACAGCTACTGTACGTTCAGCAATTAAATTACCTGTTAGAAAAACATTTCCTATAATTGCAACATCTTCAGCGCCAACTGTCCAAACTCTGTCTCCCATATTTATAGGATCAATATTGTGAATTTGAACACCTACATTTCCTGCAGGGTGCGGCCCTTCAACATTGTGTAATTCCACTCCTTTAATATCTTTAAGATATTGGGCAGAACTTTTATCTACAGAAAGATGAACTTTCCCCGGAGTTAATTTTTGCAAGGCATAAATACCTTCCTGGAAAGCTGCCACTTTATCTTTTAGTATAAAACCAAGATCTCCAGCAAGAGGAGCAGTGGTCACCGCAGAGATAAAGATAGATTTTGGAGTATCCTTAGGATCTGCAACAATGTCATAAGGCCTCTGTTTTATAAAGGCTCCGCAACCACTTTTGAAGATCTTTTCCTTAACAGATTCTGCATCTGCAGTTGCTGCATTCAGCTTTCCAAAATCCTTGTAAGAGATGGTAGCATCTGCCTCAATGATGATTTCCACAATACGGCGCTTTTCAGCACGTTTTACTTCCAGCAGGGTACCGCTTACGGGAGCAGTAAACCTTACTTCGTCTGTATATTTGGAATAGAACAACTCATCACCGGCAAGAAGTTTTGCTCCTTCTTTAACAACCATTTTAGGAATTACTGAGTGGAAGTCCGGGGGTTTGATAGCGTAAGTCTTTGACCTTGGGGCCTCAACAAGTTGCTTTTCTGCCTCCCCTTTTAATCGTAGAGATAAACCTCTTTTAATTCGAATGTCTTTTGACATAGGATGGAGTGTAAATTAAATATTAATTTTATTGGTGCGCAAATTTACTAATTTCTACCCCATTTCACCCAAAGAAATTGGAATATTTTCGGGTATATGGCAATATTGTCTTTAAGATTATTTTAAGGAATAAAAATTGTAATATCTTTATTCTTAATTTCTTTTTCTGAAAATGAGCAGTGTCATATTTGATAATATTTCCTGCGAGTTTCGGCAGAAATATTTTAGTTGAAAGAACCTAATTTTAAAACATGAAATTCTTTTTTACCTGGGCTCTGCTCTTTTTTTTCGGAATTATCCTGGCACAACCACAACTGGACGTTCCCGCACCAAATTATATCAAGACAATCGAGTTTACAGGTAGTGCCGGGGTTACCGGAAATCCCGTAATTAAGCTTGGAGAATCCTTAACCCTCAAATTTGACGATATAATTGGCGATGAGGCAGATTATTATTACACCATTGAACATTTAAATTACGACTGGACCCCTTCAGCCCTCGTAAAATCTGAATATATGGACGGGCTGGACAATGTTAGGATCTTTAATTATGAGAATTCCTACAATACCCTTCAGCCTTATACCCATTACGAATTAACCATACCCAACCGCGATACACAACGCCTTAAAGTAACCGGAAACTACATTATAAATGTGTTTAATAATGCCAAGGAACTGGTCTTTTCCAGGAGATTCATGATATACCAGCCCCTGGCCAATGTAAGGACTGCTATTAAGCGATCCCGGGACCTGCAATTTCTTAATGAAAAGCAAGTGGTCAATTTTACTGTACATTCCCCGGACCTGTTATTAAGGAATCCCGAGAGAACAGTAAAAGTATTATTGATGCAAAATCA
Source organism: Gillisia sp. (assembly GCA_035461025.1). GTDB lineage: Bacteria > Bacteroidota > Bacteroidia > Flavobacteriales > Flavobacteriaceae > Gillisia. The sequence goes on from DATHWA010000197.1 coordinate 6,979, forward strand.
CAATCTTAAAAATGCCATTACAAATCTGGAGCCACAATACAGCCTTGGCAATGAACTTATTTATCGTTATGACCAACCCACTGCCTTTTGGGGAGGGAATGAATTTTTAAAATTTGACAGTAAAGATGTACGGGCTCCTACTGTCCAAATAAGCCGGGTGGAGCTTCGAGATCTTTATCACCACTTTTTGTTTACTGATAGGACCAGGGATACTGAGCCCTATACTTACAACCCCGATGTAAATGGTCAATTTGTAGTGCGCACATTGCAGGGCCGGAATCAGGATATAGAAGCGGAATATATCTGGACCCACTTTACCCTTATGAACTATGAGCCCCTGGAGGGCGGGGAGTTGTACTTGTATGGAGCTTTCAATAATTTTGAACTGGATGAAAGCACCCGGATGAATTATAACCCGGACAGCGGACTTTATGAAAATGCAAGCTTGTTCAAACAGGGTTATTATGATTACACTTATGTTCTGGTAAATCCTGATGGTAGTATTGATCCCGGTTTTATCAATGGAAATTTCGAAAAAACTGAAAACGAATATCAGGTTTTAGTATATTTCAGAGATCTTGGAGCACGTTACGACCAGATAATTGGTCTGGGTAGCGCCAGCTCCATCAATATATCTCATTAAGGACAAGGTAATTTATCCATCCTGCTTATGAAAAAATTCAGGTCTGCTTTAAGATACAGGGGCACCGGGTGTTTGAACTGTGGACATCCGCTGGATAGAAGTGAGAAATACTGTTCCAACTGTGGGCAGTTAAACTCCACTAAGAAGCTGGCTTTTGATGATTTTTTCAATGAATTCTTTGCAGGCGTTTTCGCTTACGATTCCCGCACAAGGCGCACTTTTAAAGCTTTATTATTTTATCCCGGCACGATTTCCCGTGATTATATACAGGGCAAAAGAATGCGGTATGCTAATCCTTTCCGTTTTTACTTAAGCGCCTCTATTATATTTTTTATTATCTGGAATTTAACCAGCGGTTTTGATGGGTTCAACGTTGATAACGATGTTAGAGATTCAAGGGAGTTAAGCCCCGAGGAACTGCAGGAGCTACGCAGCAACCTCGAGAAGGTTCCCGCCTTGAAGGATTCCCCTATAAATGTGGACACCCTGCTGGCAAGACAACAGAAACCGGAACCCACCACCTACAAAGATAAATACATCTCTCAACAGGAACTGGACAGCATGAACTTCTTTAATTCGGTTTCCTCACGTCTTATATTATATGACAAATTTTACAGGGAAACAGAAATAATCCGGCCCGGTATTGCCCTGGACAGCCTTGAGCATGCCCCTACAGCTTACAATCGCTGGCTTTATACCAAGGCAACAGATTATAATGACTTCAGGAAAAACCCGGAAGTATTCCTTAATTACTTTATCAATAAACTTCCCTTTATCATTTTCTTCTTCCTGCCTCTTTTTGCCCTATTTATTTGGCTCTTATATATTAGGAGGCCATTTAATTATATGGAGCATCTTATTTTCACCTTCCACGTTCAAACCACTTTTTTTATCGTCATAGGAATTTCCCTAATCCTGGATTACATTTTTTCAACAGATCTGGTTTCGGGATTGATGATGTTGACATTTTTATTTTACCTCTACAAGGCAATGAGAAAATTCTATGGCCAGGGAAGATTTAAAACCCTTGTTAAATTTATTCTTCTCAACGTTATATTTCTTATTTTAGCTTTCGTGGCGGCGATATTCTCCTTTATTGCTTCTTTTGCGATCTATTGATTATGATACAACAAGTCACCAGTGGTATAAAGATCTCTGTCGAGACAACCTTCGAAGGGACCTTTTACAAGAACTACAAAATACATTATGCCTTTGGTTACAGGATCACGATCGAGAACCAGAGCAAAGACTCTGTGCAATTAACTTCTCGTTTCTGGAATATTAAAGACGCATTGAATAATACAGAGATCGTACAGGGAGAAGGCGTAATAGGTAAAAAGCCTGTGCTTAAACCGGGCGAATCCCATTCATATAACAGCGGTTGCCTGCTTACAGCTCCTTTTGGAGCGATGAGTGGTCACTATAATATGATCAATTTCAGCTCTTCTAAGAAATTCAAGGTTACTATTCCATCATTTAAGCTTTGCGCCCCTTTTGCTTTGAATTAAGCTAAAGAATCAAAAATCCAGTTCCAGTTTTGTTATATTTTTTTCTGAAAGATCTTCGTAAGTAAGAATGGTTTTTTCTGCTGTTCTCTCAATTTGACTGACGCTTTGGGTTCTTACAAAACCGCGGTCCATAATAAAATCTATTTCAGGATTACCTTCCCCTCCCGTGTGATGGAACTCCCAGATTTCAGCAGGAGATAAAGCTGCAGAATTTTTCAGTTCATCAAACCAGTTCCTTCTTTTCGCTCTCATTTCAGCATTATATAAAGGAGTGGAAGACCATACGTGTTCCTGAAGCGGCAGACCGGTGATATGTCTTTGATCTCCATCCCATACCAGCTCCCAG
>DATHWA010000198.1:0-8999 GCA_035461025.1 Gillisia sp.
ATCAGATAAATTTCAGAATATATGCGTGGTAGGGGATGATGCTCAAAGTATCTATGCCTTTAGGGGAGCGAACATCAACAACATTCTTAACTTTCAAAAAGATTATGATAATGTACAATTGTACAGATTAGAACAAAATTATCGATCTACCAACAACATTGTGCAGGCCGCAAATTCCATAATCGATAAGAATAAGACCAAACTGGAAAAGGTGGTTTGGACTGCCAATGATGACGGACCAAAGATCGTGGTGAATAGATTGCTTACAGATGGGGAAGAAGGCAGGTTCGTTGCCAGTTCAATTTTTGAGAACAAAATGCAGAATCAGCTGGACAATGGTAGCTTTGCAATATTGTACAGGACCAATGCCCAGAGTAGAGCAATGGAGGATGCCTTGAGAAAAAGGGAGATCCCATACAGGATTTATGGAGGGCTATCCTTTTATCAGCGTAAGGAGATCAAGGATGTTCTTTCCTACTTGCGCCTGTTGGTAAATCCAAACGATGAAGAAGCTTTAAAACGCGTGATCAATTACCCTGCAAGGGGAATAGGAAGCACAACCATTGACAAGCTTACCATAATGGCCAATCAATATGGCAGGTCTATTTTTGAGGTAATTGAGAATATGGATCAGCTGGACCTTAAGATCAATGCAGGTACCCGGAACAAACTGGCCAATTTTGTGAATATGATCAAGAGCTTTAAGATCCTGAATGAAAATGCAGATGCCTTTACAGTAGCCGATACTGTGGCCAAGAAAACAGGTCTGGTGCAGGAATTGAAAAAAGATGGTACTCCGGAAGGGGTTGCAAGAATTGAGAATATAGAAGAGCTGTTAAACGGGATCAGGGATTTCGTGGAAGGACAGAAAGAACTGGCAGATGCTACCGGAAGCTTAACCGAATTCCTTGAAGATGTAGCCCTGGCTACAGATATGGATAAGGATACGGGGGATGATGACCGGGTGGCGCTTATGACCATTCACCTGGCAAAGGGCCTGGAATTTCCATATGTTTATATTGTTGGGATGGAAGAGGACCTCTTCCCGTCTGCAATGAGTATGAACACCAGAACAGAACTGGAGGAAGAACGCCGGTTGTTCTATGTAGCGCTTACGCGGGCAGAGACGCAGGCATATCTCACCTACACGCAATCCAGGTATAGATGGGGGAAACTTGTTGATGCGGAGCCCAGCAGGTTTATTGAAGAAATCGAGCCCAAATTTCTCGATTATAAGATCCCGCAGGATGATTACAAGTACAAGCCGCTCATAGATACAGACATCTTTGGCGATGATATAGATAAAAGCAAATTCCGCCAAAGTAAGCCCAAGGCAGGCACCCCGCCCCCGGCACATAAGCCAAGTGAGGAGCAGCTAAGAAAACTTAGGAAATTAAGGCCTGCAACTGCCGCGCCGGTCGCAGGTGGAAATACAGACGGGGTAAAACTGAATACAGGTGACCGGGTGGAGCATATTAGATTTGGAAAAGGATCAGTTTTAAATATAGAAGGAGTTGGCCAGGATAAAAAAGCTGAAATAGACTTTGAGAATGGCGGAATTAAAAAGCTCTTGTTGAGATTCGCAAAATTGAAGCTGTTATCCTAAAAGTCGATTATTGAAGGTTGATTAAATACAACGTTTGTGATAGGATAAGCTTCTGAAACGCTTTTACAATAAGTCTTTTAAGTTTAATTATTCAATCGTTAAAGTTGTGTTACCCACAGCCCATAACCTTGGTGCTTTTCTTAACTTCATTCCTTATGATAAGGACCGGAACCAAAGTAGAGTGGAAATGGGGTACAGGTAGGGCAACCGGAACTGTAAAAGATGTTTTTGATAGGAGGATCTCCACTACTATTAAAGGGACAAAAGTAACCAGGAATGGTGAACCGGGCAATAGAGCCCTGCTAATTCATCAGGAAAACGGAAATGAAGTCCTTAAGCTTGAAAGTGAAGTCCAACGGGTGGACTAAATATCAATTTAAAACCTGTAAATAACTTAAAATTTCGTAATTTTCATAGCAACAAAAATATTTCAGAATGGCTGAATTAATCAGGATCTACGAAGAAAATCCAAATCCCAAAGACATAAAAAAAGTAGTAGAAGTCCTTCGTAACGGGGGGCTTATTATTTACCCAACAGATACAGTTTATGGTTTGGGTTGTGACATCACCAACACCTCTGCACTGGAAAAGATCGCGCAGATAAAAGGAGTGAAACTGGACAAGGCTAATTTCTCTTTTATCTGCGAGAATTTGAGCAATCTTTCAGATTATGTTAAACAAATAGACACCCAGACATTTAAAATCCTTAAACGCACCCTGCCGGGCCCTTATACTTTTATCCTGCCGGGTAACAGCAACTTGCCGAATGTTTTTAAAAAGAAGAAAACAGTTGGCATAAGAGTCCCGAATAACAATATCTGTAAAGCGATAGTAAAGGGGCTGGGCAATCCAATTGTCTCTACTTCTATAAGAGACGAGGATGAGGTAATTGAGTACACTACAGACCCGGAACTTATTCTTGAGAAGTGGGATAAGCTGGTGGATATTGTAATAGATGGCGGTTATGGGGATAATATTCCTTCTACAGTGATAGACCTTACAACCAGTTCCCCGGAGGTGATAAGGCAGGGAAAGGGATCTATTGAGATAATGTGAAATACTTAATAATTGTAAATAAAAAACCCGCAATCAAGCGGGTTTTTTCGTTCAAGTATTTAAAATGTTATTTGGAAGGAAAGATTTTTTCTACCTGTTCAACAAATATATTGTGAATTTCCTCTTGAGATAAAATTTGTCCTTGCTTTTGTGCAGAGTTCGCCAGCTCATAACCTAGACGGGCGGCTTCTAATCTCTGTAATGGTGTACCGTGATGACCATTATTTTCAAATCCACAATCCCCTATATGGAAGAATAATTCAAAAAAGTCTTCTACTCTTTTCCAGTTATAAGTTGCTCCTCTTTTATGAGTCATATAAAACCCCGCAAAAAAAACAGCTTCCAGCTCTGTGTATCTTGTAGCTTCAGGGACATTATCTGCCGCGCCATTTGGATACCAGGTCGACCAGTTATTGAATTGGATTTGATGAGCCCATTCGTGAGCCAGGATACCGGTCCAGACTATTTCTTCTTCAATACCTGTTTCTGCGAGCATTTGAACAATACCATCACCTATAACAATAAGATTTCCTGAGGTAGCAAAGCCATCAAGGGCAAAAAATGGATTGTCAGGTAAATGGGGTGAAAAAGTATTAAAATATAAAATTTGATCTGCAGCAGCATATGCCTGCTCCCTGGACCCTACATTTGTTCCAACTATTTCATAGATATCTGCCAGTTTCTCCCGGTCATTCAATGTTGCTGTATGTTGACCATTTACGCGTACCTCATTTGGCATATCAAAGAATTTCTCCATGTCTCTATGTCTTCTATTTACCAGCTGAGTATACTCGCCATTTGCACCGAAATATTGGTCCTCCGATTGATCAAAGTAGGCTGAATAGAAATTCAGGTCCATATATAGATAAAAAATTTGTGCAAATTGAAGAGGACCAAAAATTGTATAAAGATCATTTATTACAGGCTGCTGGTATTTTATCTGGACATCAACAAAAGATGTAGGCCCACATTCGCTGGGTTCAACCGCATTTTTTCCTACGATATAGTCCTTGAAATTTTCGTCTATTTCGGGTAATTGAGATTTGGTTTTTCCGGGATCAAGCTTTGGAATTTCTATTCCTTCTAATAATGGTTGTGAGGAAAGGGAAGGGTCCATTTCTTCCACATTTTCAGTATCACAAGACACAGCCAATACCCCCAGGCATAGAATAACCAGAACACTTTTAAATTTGTTTAATTTCATTTTTATGGTTGGATTAGTTAATAAAAGGTTAAGTTAGAAGTAATATAGAGGAAAGCAATTATTAATTTAAGAAAAAATGTTAAAGTATTCTTAATATGCTTTAAATGTGAGTATTGGCTTACAATATCATATTAATTGCTGTGCAGATTAGAAAATTGAAGAGAAAAAACATTAATCCATAAAAAAAGCCCCGCGATTGCGGGGCTTAATTTGTGCAGAATAAAATGCAATTATTTTGCGTCTTCCATTCCTTGCTCGATCAGGTCATAGAACTGGTCAATTTTAGGAAGGATAACGATTCTTGTTCTTCTGTTTTTAGCACGACCTTCAGCATTAGCATTGCTTGCTACAGGGATGTAGTAGCTTCTTCCTGCTGCAGTCATTCTTTCTGGTGGTACACCAAAATCATTTTGAAGGGTTCTTACAACAGATGTTGCACGCTTCACACTTAAATCCCAGTTATCTTCAATAACTGCCGTTTTAATTGCCTGGTCATCTGTGTGTCCTTCTACCATAAATTCAATATTAGGTCTGTTTTTTACTACTGTAGCAACTTTACCTAATACTTCTTTAGCACGGTTAGTAAGGGCCCAACGTCCGCTTTCAAATAAAAGTTTATCTGAGATAGATACGTAAACAACACCTTTTTCAACATTGATTTCAATGTCTTCATCGGCCATGTTACCTAACACACCTTTAAGACTTGTAACCAATGCAAGGGTAACAGAATCTTTCTTGGTGATAGCATCCTGCATACGCTGGATCTTCATGTCTTTCTCCTTGATGCTTTCTAATGAACGCTCAAGGTTTTCTGCTTCTTTTTTAGACAATGTGGCAAGATCACCAACATTGTTTAAAAGAGCGGCATTTTGATTGTTTAGGGTATTGATTTGTTGACCCAAACGGTCTTTTTCATCCAAACAAGAATTCAGTTTAACTGTAGCAGTGTTAAGCTGATCTCTGGTTTCTCTGTGTTGGGTCTCCAGTTCGGCATATTTCTTTGATGAAACACAGGAAGAAAGCAAAAGTGCCGCTGTAGCCGATAAAAGCATAAATTTCTTCATAATTGGTATTATTATAATTAATTGTTAGAACTTCACAAAGTTATCAAATCTAGTGCCAATAAAATAGTTTTAGGCCATAAACTTAAAATTGAGAAAACTTTTTTTCTCCCTTTAAAAAGTAACTGCAAACAACGGAATTTTTTGAAAAATATCCGGTGTTTTTTGCAAGTTTTTTTCTTGTTTCAAGCAGCAATAGCAACCGTTTGTAGAACTCTATGTGGGCTCTGAAAACGGCAGTGAAATGGGCGGTTTTACCCTGCAAAAGAAACATAAATGCTGCTACACCGTCAAGGATCATTCTTATAAAGATTGTCCACAATAACTGATGAGATGGCAGGTTCTTTGCTAAATTGTACAGACTGTTGCGAAAATTATAGAAGGTTTTACGCGGGTGCATACTGTTCAAAGTAGCACCCCCAACATGATAAACCACAGAAGACGAGGTGTATATAACTTTATAATCCAAATTCTTTAAACGCCAGCAAAGATCTATTTCTTCCTGGTGGGCAAAATAATTTTCATCCAGCGCGCCGGCTTCATAAAATTTATCTTTTCTTATCGCGAGACAGGCACCGCTGGCCCAAAAGATCTCGATTTCATCGTCATATTGACCTTCGTCCTTTTCTATTGTTGAAAAGATCCTTCCCCGGCAATAAGGGTAACCAAACCTGTCTATAAAACCTCCTGCGGCTCCGGCATATTCAAAATATTCAGGATTTTTATAGTCAAGGATCTTAGGCTGGACTACCGCAACAGCAGGGTCTTTTTGAAATACTTCCTTCATGCCTTCCAGCCAGTGAGGAGTAACCTGCACATCACTGTTAAGAAGGATGAAAATATCTTCCTTTACATGAGTTAAAGCATCATTATATCCCTTGGCATAACCGCCATTTATTTTATTCTGAATGATCTTAACTTGCGGAAAATGTTCCCGTACATATTTTACAGAAGAATCTGTGGATGCATTATCTGCCACATATACTGTTGCTTCAGCTGAAAATTTTACAACATCCGGAAGAAACTGCTTTAAAAGCTCCACGCCATTCCAGTTCAGGATAACTACACCTATAGTCATTTAATTAGTTTAAATTTTTAAAGCAGGTTTGCAGCGATCAAAAGTAACAGAAATATTTGATTAAGCTTATATAGGAATCGAAGTGTATGAGGGGAGCTCCGGCAGGAAAACATACTTTTCCTGCTCATAATCCATTTGGCAAATGTAATGTTGCAGGCCGTTGGTAACCATAAGATAATTGGCTTTAAGCTTCATATTATACCTTGCAATCTGGTCAAAAGTTGCCTGAGTGATAGGTACTTCAGGAGCCTTGCACTCTACTATAATATGGATATTCCCACAAGTATTAAATACCACCACGTCATAGCGCTTAACAACTTTTCCAAGCTTCAGTTGTTTTTCTACATTAATAAGGCTTAGGGGGTAAGATTTTTCTGTTTTCAGAAATTGAACAGTATGAAGACGTACCCATTCTTCAGGAGTAAGTATCACGAACTTTTTCCTTATTTCATCAAAAGCCGCTATTTTATTTTCGCTATTTTTGAAGCGAAATGAATAATTAGGGAAATTCAGTTCTTGCATAGGGCCAAAAATAGCAAATAAAAATGGCCTTACCTGCCTGAGACAAATAGTACCCCGATTTATTTTTTCAGTTTAAAATCATCAATGGAAGAAGCACTGCAAATAGTTAAAGCGATTAAACAAGGAGATATTAAGCCCATCTATTTCCTTATGGGGGAGGAACCTTATTACATTGATAAAATATCAGATTATCTCGAGGATAACCTCCTGGCAGAAGAGGAAAAAGGTTTTAATCAAATGGTACTTTACGGCAGGGATACCAGCGTTGATGAAATTATAAGCAATGCAAAACGCTATCCTATGATGGCACCCCGGCAGGTAGTGATCATCAAGGAGGCCCAGGATCTTTCCAGGACCATTGACAAGCTGGAAAAATATGCAGAGAACCCTCAGGAAACAACAACCCTGGTTTTTTGCTATAAATATAAAAAGCTGGATAAGCGTAAAAAGGTTTACAAGCTTATAGCCAAAAAAGGGGTGCTTTTTGAAGGAAAGAAACTTTATGAAAATCAGGTGCCGGACTGGATACAGAAAACCCTGAAGTCCAGAAATTATCAAATAGCGCCCAAAGCTGCCCAAATGCTGCTGGAATTTCTGGGAACAGACCTTGGGAAAATCGATAATGAATTACAAAAATTACAGCTTATTGTTCCGGAAGGTTCTCTAATTACCCCGGAACTTATTGAAGAGAATATAGGAATCTCTAAAGATTTCAACAACTTTGAACTGCGCAAGGCTCTTGGAAACAGGGATGTTGTTAAGGTGCATCAAATCATTAACTATTTTTCCCAGAACCCAAAGGACAACCCTATGGTTGTGACCATTTCATTGCTTTATGGATTCTTTTCCCAGATACTCCAATATCATGGGCTTGGTGATAAATCCAAGGCAAATGTTGCAAAGACCTTAAAAGTGAGTCCGTTCTTTGTAAGCGATTATGTTGTGGCTGCACGTAATTTTCCTATGAAGAAAGCCAGTTATGCCGTTGGACATTTACGGGATGCAGATGTAAAAAGCAAGGGAGTGGGGGCAGCCAATGTGCCACAGGGGGACCTTCTCAAAGAACTACTGGTAAAAATAATGGCATAATGGTAAAAATAGGCTCCTGGGTAAGTGCAGCACGATTAAGAACACTTCCATTATCTATTTCGGGAATTATTGTAGGTACCACCATTGCAGCCCAGCAAGGCTATTTTAATATTGTAATATTTAGTCTTGCGTTGGGAACTACACTTGGCCTGCAAATCCTTTCCAATTTCGCCAATGATTACGGGGATGGGGTGAAGGGAACAGATAATGAAGACCGGGTTGGCCCTGCAAGGGCGCTACAAAGCGGTTTAATAAGCCGGAAGGAAATGAAGCAGGGGATTGTGGTTACTGCCGCAGCTACCCTCGTACTGGCCTTACTGCTCATTTATACAGCCTTTGGGGAGGAGAATTTCCTTTATGCAATTATCTTTTTCTTTCTAGGGATAGGGGCCATTGTAGCAGCCATTAAGTATACAGTTGGCAGTAATGCATATGGGTACAGGGGAATGGGGGATATCTTCGTGTTTCTTTTCTTTGGCCTGGTTGCTGTTTTTGGTTCTTACTTCTTATATGCAATGCAATTTGACTGGAAGGTTTTTCTTCCGGCTGCCGCCGTTGGATTTTTAAGCGCAGGGGTCCTAAACCTTAATAATATGAGAGATAGGGCAAGTGATCAAAAGGTAGGTAAAAATACTCTTGTGGTACTTCTGGGCGATGAGAAAGCCAGGAACTATCATTATTTTCTTATTATAGGTGCTGTTTTTTTTATGGTAATATACTCTGTGCTTACTGCTGTGGAATGGAATGATATTCTTTACGTATTAGCTTTTATTCCGCTTTTTCTTCATTTGAAAAGAGTGGTTCAAAATGACAATCCCATGTTACTGGACCCGGAGTTAAAGATCCTGGCACTCACTACCTTTTTACTATCGGTTTTATTTGGAATCGGGCTGTTCTTTTAAACAGGTCGGATTAACAAAAAAATATTATCTGTAAGACTAAAAATCTCTCCTCAATGCTTAAATTTATGGCAAACCAAAAAAAATAAGACATGAAGATCACTTTCTACGGACACAATTCTTTCGGAATAAAAATTGGGGATATCAATCTTCTTGTAGATCCATTTATTACCGGAAATGATAATTCAAAAGATAAGATAAATATTAATGAACTCAAGACAGACTATATCCTGCTAACCCACGCCCACCAGGACCATACCCTGGATGCAGAGGCAATTGCAAAAAATACGGGGGCGGTGATAGTGAGCAATTTTGAGATAGCATCCCATTATGAAACCAAAGGATTTGAAGTACATCCAATGAACCACGGTGGGACCTGGGATTTTGATTTCGGCAACGTGAAATATGTGAACGCCATTCATACCAGTTCTTTTCCAGACGGCAGCTATGGAGGACAACCCGGGGGTTTCGTGATAGAAAGTGA
>DATHWA010000199.1:0-28955 GCA_035461025.1 Gillisia sp.
CCCTATTATTATTTTTTACAGTCAAAGCATCTGCAGCAGAATTAATTCTGCCTGAAACTATCCCGAAGGCTTCTTCAAATCCTGAGGGATCCTCAAGAATATCAGCAATTCCGGAATTACTTCCTGCCGCCCTTACTTTATCCAGTTTATACCAATTGCGGCCAAATTCATTATAATATCCGGTGGTAGTAATATTAAAATAATCGCTGAATTTCAAAGTGTGAGTTGCCATGAACTGAAGGTGGTCTGCATTCATCTGGTCTGCCTGGGAACCGGCATATCTTCTGAAGGGAGTCCTCTCAAAATCCTCCTGAGATAAACCTAAATAAGTTTCGTTGGAGGTTTCATCGCTATACTGAAATTTAAGATCCAGCGCCTGGCCCAATTTAGCTTCCGGATTGGTGTTTAACCTGAATTTGGCCACAAAATCATCCTTGTCAAATCCGGTGTTATCACCTCCGTCAAGATCTTTAAAGCCGGTTGATCCCAGATTTTGATACTCTACCATATAACCGAAATTTTTATGGGAATTTCCTACCCGCGCGTGAATATTGGAAGTGTTATAGCTACCATAACTGGCATTCACATTTCCGGAAAATTTTTGAGGTATAGATGAAGAGATAAAATTAATTGCCCCTCCGGTTGTAAACGGACCATATTGCACCTGGCTACTTCCTTTAAGGATCTCTACTGCCTCCATGCGGGCAATAGATGGGAAGTAATAGGCTGCGGGTGCGCTATAAGGAGCGGGAGCAATAAGAACGCCATCCTCCATAATAGTTATTTTTGAGCTTCTTTCCGGGGAGGTTCCTCTAAGACTAATATTTGGCCTTAAACCAAAACCATCCTCCTCATATAAATTCACTCCCGGCACACTTCTAAGGGCACGGTTCACATCTGTGTAATTATATTTTTTAAGTTCTGCAGGGGATAAATAAAATGCAGAACCTGTGCGGTTTTGAGTTTCAAATTTACTGCCGAAGAAATAGTTGGCAGATATCACCACCTCCAAAAGAGTTTCTGTTGTATCTATAGTCGTAGCTGGTGGTGTCGTGTCTTGTGCATTGATCACTCCCACAGAGGTCAAAAGTACCACAAGAAAAGAGGGGTATTTCATTATTTAATCTTAATTAGACTGATTTTAAATAGCGGGGACAAAATTAAAAGCCAATGCAGGATTTTGCAAGTTAATTTAGACTTATTTTAAATAATTTTTACCAGGACACATTAATTGACTGATTTTCAATAATAAAATTATTTATTTCAAAAAAAATTGGTCAATTATGAATGGCAATTTTAGTATTAGAGTTTGGTATAATTGAGCCCGTGGGTCAAAAAAAATATCGTAAAACCTCTAAATTTTATTTAAACCTATTCTAAATAACTATATTTGCCCCATTAAAAAATTAAAAAAATGAGAAAATTATTATTCGCGATAACCCTTGTTGTGTTATCTGCTTGTAAAAATGAAAAAAATAATGATCAGGCTCAGGAAAACAAGGAGCAGGTTGTTAATGTGTATACACACCGGCATTATGCCTCAGATCAACTTTTATTCAAACGTTTTGAAGAGGAGACAGGGATAAAAGTGAACGTGATCAATGCGAATGCCGATGAATTGATCCAAAAAATGAATATCGAAGGTGCACAGTCTCCGGCAGATGTTCTTATTACTGTAGATGCAGGTAGACTTACCAGAGCCAAAGACCAGGACCTTTTACAGGCTGTCGAGTCAGATATTCTTAATAATACTATAGCCTCTCATTTAAAAGATCCGGATAACTACTGGTTTGGTTTAACAAAGAGGGCAAGAGTTATTGTATATGCTAAAGATCGTGTAGATAGTACGGCCTTATCTACTTATGAAGATCTTGCAACAGAGAACTGGAAGGGAAAGGTGCTTATTCGTTCTTCAGAAAATATATACAATCAATCTCTTCTAGCATCTCTTATAGTTAATAATGGAGAAGAAGGGGCACGGGAATGGTCTAAAAATATGGTTTCCAATATGGCAAGAAGTCCCAAAGGGAATGACCGGGACCAGGTGAAAGCAGTTGTTGCGGGGGAAGGTGACTTGGCGATTGTTAATACCTATTATATTGGAAATATGCTAAATTCTGATAGTCCTGAGGAAGTAAAGGCCGCAAAAGCAGTGGGGTTATTTTTTCCAAACCAGGAAGGTCGCGGGGCACATATTAATGTAAGCGGTGCGGGAGTGGCTCGTTATGCTCCTAATAAAGACAACGCCGTAAAATTTATAGAGTTCCTAATAAGTGAAGAAGCACAGGAAGTGCTTACAAATTCAAATTTTGAGTATCCGGTAAATGAGGCTGTAGAACCATCAGACCTGTTGAAGGGTTGGGGAGATTTTAAAGAAGATACTCTTGAACTATCAAAACTTGGGGAATTCAATAAAAAAGCGGTTCTAATATTTGATGAAACAGGCTGGAAGTAAAAATATTTTTTCCTATCAATACAGGTTAAAGCGATTAAGACGAGATAGTAATAAGTGGGCCTTACTCACTTTGATCATTCTTTTCCTTATCGCTTTACCTGTTATATCTATTGGCGTGAAGTTATTTTCCGGCCCCGGGGAAACCTGGGGTCATATTGTAGATAACCTTCTGTTTGATTATATAGGTAATTCTTTCTTCCTCATTTTCGCCTGTGGAGCAATTGTATTGCTTCTTGGGGTTTCTGCCGCCTGGCTTGTGGCCCGTTTTGAATTCCCTTTAAGGGAACAAATGGAATGGCTGCTCATTCTTCCCCTTGCTATCCCGGGTTATATTGTTGCATATGCTTATGCAGGGGTTTTTGATTATGGAGGTACCTTTCAGTTAATTCTTGAAAGTCTGGGTCTGGAGTTTATCCGTATTGATATTATGAACAGGTGGGGGCTGGCGTTTGTCCTTGGCATATCTCTATTCCCTTATGTATATGTAAGCTCACGGGCATTTTTTCTAAATCAGGCCAATAGTCTCATGGAAGCTTCAGAAATGTTGGGCGTTGGACAGCTAAAGACATTCTTCAGGCTTATGCTGCCAATGGCAAGGCCAGCAATAGTGGCCGGTTTGATCCTGGTGCTTATGGAGGTGCTTAATGATTACGGGGCCGCAAAATATTATGGGGTCAATACCTTTACCACCGGAATATTTAGGTCCTGGTTTTCTTTAGAAGAACCGGAAACAGCGGTATATCTTTCAGCTTTATTGATTGTAATAGTGTTTAGCCTTATCCTCCTTGAAAAATTTCAACGCCGGCATGTTCGTTTCAATAGTAGCCGAAATAATAATGACCGTATTTTCAGAAAAAAAGTTAGCAAAAGAAAACAACTGGTCATTTTTCTGATCGTTCTTTTTCCTGTGTTGTTAGGATTTCTTATTCCGGTAGCTCAATTGATATATTGGGCAACCCTTACCTATGGAAAAGTCTTTGATTTTTCCTTTCTGGCACTTTCCCTGCAAAGTTTTGGGATAGCATTCTTAACGGCCTTTGTAACTGTAATTTTCGCTCTTACCCTTATCTTTTTTTCCAAGTGGAGCCGGCTTTCATTTGTGAGAAATGTTTCCAAACTTGGGGTTTTAGGTTATGCCATTCCCGGGGCAGTAATTGCCATTGGAATTATGATCCCTACCATTTCAATAGACAAGTGGCTTATAGGTGTAATAGATTATCTTTTTGACTTTAATGTGGGGCTTATCTTAACCGGTACTCTGGTTGCCCTTATCTATGCTTATGTGGTAAGGTTCCTTGCGGTGGCTTATAACCCAATTGAATCTACAGCTTTAAAAGTGAGCAATGCTATTCCAGATTCTTCCAAAATGCTTGGAGTTGGGAATTTAAAAACTTTTTTTAAGGTGGAGTTTCCATTAATAAGAACAGGTATTGCCAGTGCATTTATATTGGTTTTTATTGATGTCTTAAAAGAATTACCTTTGACACTTATACTTAAACCATTTCATGTAAGTACCCTGGCCGTGAAAGCCTATGAGTATGCAAGCGACGAAATGGTTATGGAAGCTGCAATCCCGTCCTTATTTATAATAATAACGGTTATGCTTCCAGTGATAATTTTGAACAGGCAGCTTATAAAATAGACAATATGCATATGTTGGAGATCCAATCCCTTACCAAAAGCTTTGACAAAGGAAAGAGTTTTGCATTGAAAAATGTTTCTTTCCATCTCAATGAAGGGGATGTATGTGCTTTGGTAGGTGAGAGCGGAAGCGGGAAAACTACTTTGGTGAGGCTTATTGCCGGTTTGGAAACACCAGATGAGGGAGTGATTAAATTGAATGGAGAAGAAGTTTCTTCTGTTAGGAATTTTGTCTCCCCGGAAAAGAGGAAAGTAGGCCTTGTGTTCCAGGAGTACGCTTTGTTTCCGCATATGACACTTTTTAAGAATGTTCTTTATGGCATTTCTAAGCAAAAGAATAAAAAGCAAAGAGCACAGGAAGTATTGGACCTTGTAGGACTTGGAGAGATGAAAGATCGTTATCCTCACCAGCTTTCCGGGGGGCAACAGCAAAGAGTTGCCCTTGCAAGAGCTCTTGCCCCCAATCCATCTCTGTTAATTCTGGATGAACCTTTTAGTAACCTGGATGCGATGCTTAGGATGCAATTGCGCAATGAGATCTTTGAAATAGTAAAGACCACAGGTGTTACCGCTATTTTTGTTACCCACGACACCCAGGATGCCCTTGCGGTTGCAGATGAAATACTTATTCTCCAGGGTGGGGAATTAATACAAAAGGATGAAGCTGCAAATCTTTACACTAAACCCAACTCCATTTATGTAGCTTCCTTGTTTGGAAATACAATACAACTAAGTCAGGATTTGCAATCTGCTTTTGAATGTCCGCTTAATCCGGCTTGTTCCCATGCTATAAGGAATGAGAATTTCGCGATTAATGAAGAATGCGAGCATGTTACGCACGCCCGGGTAATAAAGAGGACATTCCTTGGAAATGACACTCAGCTGCTTTTAAAACTGGACAGTGGTCAACAACTTGCTGTTCTCACCAAGGACCGCAATGTTGCAGATCGTATAAAAATTGGTTTCAATTCCAAAGATGTACTAGAGTTCAATCACTAGCTGCCAGCTTTTTAATAGGTAAAAGTATATTCGGCTTTTGCATTAAAAATCATTACATTTGCACGCAATTAAATATTAATTGCTATGACTGCACATGAATCTAAAATTGTAGGGGAAGGTTTAACCTATGATGATGTACTTTTAATTCCTGCTTTTTCTGAAGTCTTACCAAGGGAAGTTAACATCCAGACACAATTTACTAAAAATATAAGGATCAATGTCCCTATTGTTTCCGCAGCAATGGATACCGTGACAGAATCGCGTATGGCTATTGCTATTGCGCGTGAAGGAGGAATTGGGGTACTGCATAAGAATATGACTGCAGAGCAGCAGGCCATTAAGGTGCGTAAGGTAAAACGTGCAGAAAGTGGAATGATCATAGACCCTGTAACCCTTCCTATCACTGCTAAGGTGAGCGACGCAAAGGAAAATATGCGGGAACACAGTATTGGAGGTATTCCAATCATTGATAAAGATGGAAAACTATTGGGAATTGTAACTAATAGGGACCTTAGATTTGAAAAGGACAATAATAGACCTATTGCAGAGGTCATGACTTCGGAAAATCTTGTAACTGTTGCTGAAGGTACTTCAATGGCAGAGGCAGAGGATATACTGCAGGAAAACAAGATTGAAAAATTGCCTGTGATCAATCAGGATAAAAAACTCGTAGGATTAATAACTTTTCGAGATATAACCAAACTTACTCAAAAACCGAATGCCAATAAGGATAGCTTCGGAAGGTTAAGAGTGGCCGCGGCTATTGGCGTAACAGGAGATGCTGTTCAAAGAACTGAAGCCCTGGTAAATGCAGGAGTTGATGCAGTTATAATTGATACTGCCCATGGACATACCAAAGGTGTGGTAAATGTTTTAAAGGAAATAAAAAAGAAATTTCCGGATCTTGAAGTAGTGGTAGGAAATATTGCTACTGCTGAAGCTGCTAAATATCTTGTAGAAGCAGGAGCAGACGCTGTTAAAGTGGGAATTGGCCCAGGGTCTATTTGTACTACAAGGGTTATTGCAGGGGTTGGTTTTCCACAATTCTCAGCTGTCCTGGAAGTAGCTGCAGCTATTAAAGGTAGCGGAGTTCCTGTTATTGCAGACGGAGGTATACGATATACAGGTGACATTCCAAAGGCAATAGCTGCCGGGGCAGATTGTGTTATGTTGGGGTCTTTGCTTGCAGGTACAAAAGAATCCCCCGGAGAAACGATTATTTACGAAGGAAGAAAATTTAAATCTTACCGCGGGATGGGCTCTGTTGAGGCGATGAACAAAGGCTCTAAAGACAGATACTTCCAGGATGTAGAAGATGATATCAAAAAACTGGTCCCTGAAGGGATCGTGGGAAGAGTTCCATATAAAGGAGACCTTGAGGAAAGCATCCACCAATTTGTTGGAGGACTGCGTGCCGGGATGGGTTATTGTGGGGCAAAAGACATTACCACTCTTAAAGAGACAGGTAAATTCATAAAGATCACATCTTCGGGGATCCACGAAAGCCATCCCCACGATGTAACGATCACAAAAGAATCTCCTAATTACAGCAGGTAAATTAAAAAGATGTTGAAAATAGCAAAGGCTGCCGGAAGGCAGCCTTTGCTATTTCTAATAAAAAAAAAGAAATGATTATTCAACAGTGATACCTAGCTTTTCCAGGACAGCATCTGTAATATCATAGGCAGGATCTGCAAAAGCAAGGGCATTGGCACTTGCATTGATGATTTGAGTATATTTTTGCTCATCGATCACTTCTTTCATTGCAACATCTATTTTGTCATATAAAGGCTGGGTAAGTTCATTTCTTTTCATTTGAAGAAGAACTGAAGCCTTTTGCCTGAAGTTCTTAATATCGTTTTCCAGGTTAATGATCTCATTTTCTTTCGTATTTCGATCTTCCTCTGTCATCGTTTCTGTAGTAGCCTGATAATCGGCTACTAGATCTTCATACTTTTTAATAGTAGTTTGTAATTCTCCCTGCAAATCTGTGTTGTAGGTTTTAAGCCCTTCCTCTACAGTTGCAATTTCCGGCAGTTGTCCAAGGATAAACTCTGCATCAATGGTGCCTACCTTAGTTTGGGCCTGTGCGTAAAAGCCGGTTATTAATAAAACCAGCAATAACAAATATTTCTTCATGATTTAATTTTGATTTTGAGCAAATATATAAGAGCAATTTAAATAAACCCTTAAAAAATTAAAATTATTGTGGGTTGTAGACGCTTGCTCTGTGAGGTTTAAGAATGTCCCGATACTCAGGAATTTTGGATTCGGTGATTACCCAATAGGCAAGGGAATGCATTTCGTTCAATTCTTCGACTCCCGTGATTTTATGATCCTTAATATCGTTGTTTGTAATGAACTCCCGTAAATGGATCTCATGATGTTCTGCTATTTTTTTTGCATTGGTACCTCTAAAATCCCAAATCAATTTTATTTCCCTTTCCATTTATTCTGTTTTTGGTCCTTCTTCAGCAAAGGTCTTAAAATCTTTCATATAGGTATAACTTTGTTTCTTAAAAGCGCCCGGCATAAATAAACCCATTAGCCTCATAAAACCGGAAAACCTGAATTCATAATCTGCTATCCACAAAGTTTTAGTTTTTTCCTCCTCCTGAAAATAGTTTTTCTGAATATTAAAAACTCCCCTGGCCTCATAACTTATATGTAATTTTCTGGGAGCCATTCTTCTCATAATAGTTTCAATCATGCTAATCTCTCTTTTTCCAATGTGATATTTTAATTTAGCCCGGGCGCCCTCCTCCCCGGGTTTGCCACTTAAATGCCTGTATGAAATAAATCCTTTTTGCCAGTATTTAAAGCTGGCAGGATCCTCCATTTTCCTAAAGACATCTTCTCTTGGCAGATCAATTATTATTTGGTTGGAAAATTTCATCTTGGTGCCATTTTTGTTTAATACTAAAGTAATTCAGAATTTTATAATTTTATTATAATTTATTGAATTTGAAAACGTTTGACCTATGAGCTTGTATTGGCGTCCAGAATTCTTATTTTTGCCGCATTCAAAGGTAATTGAAGAGAGGCTGCTAAATTACCGGCTTTAATTTTTTGGATTAATAATGGAAAAATTTTTATTAAGATCTTTTTTTGCCCTGGGTTTTTCCGTTGTTTTTATTGGCTGTGATTATTTGGAAAAGAGTGAGGATAGAGAAATTCTTGCAAGGGTAAATGATTCTTACCTATATAAAGAAGATATAGAATCCCTGGTTGATGAAAGTATTTCCAGGGAGGATAGTATTCTTATTGTAACAAATTTTATAAACCGGTGGGCAACCCAGCAACTGCTTATAGATAGGGCTAAATATAATTTAAGTCTTAGGCAGCAGCAGGAATTCGAAGATTTGGTGAAAAATTATAAGAATGAATTATACACAAAGGCATATGCAGATGCACTTGTGGCCAAACAACTGGATACATCCCTGAATCAGGCAGAAATAGAAACTTATTATGAGGATCATCAGGAAAGCTTTAGATTGAACGAAGACCTGGTAAAATTAAGGTTCGTTAATCTCGATAAGAATGCCCTCGATTTTCAGGATATTAAGAAAATGTTCATGCGTTATAACGAAAAGGACAGGGAGGAGCTGGATAAAATATCCCTTCAGTTCAAGAGGTACTCCTTCAATGATTCGATTTGGGTAAGTTCCAAATCTGTTTATAATAAAATAGGTCCCCTTAATGACTCAAACAAGGCACAATTATTAAAAAAAGCCAATTTTCTTCAGCTTGAAGATTCATTAGAAGTATATTTGGTATATGTAAACGATGTTCTTTTTAGAAATGACCAGGCACCCCTGGAATATGCAACATCTACTATAAAACAAATCTTGCTAAACAAGAGAAAAGCAGGATTGGTAAAGGAATTGGAAAAAGATATAACACGAGATGCAATTGAAAACAAACAATTTGAAGTTTATAATTAATGGAATAGCCGCATTTTTATTTGTGGCTGTTAGTCAGCAAGGATTTTCGCAGGAAGTTATTGTAACAGACAGTACGGCTATACAGCCTGTGGAAGCTATTGCAGAAGCCAGGCCTGCAGAGGGAAGCGCCGGTAGGTATAAAGTAGATGGGATTGCTGCCGTGGTAGGAGCATATGTTATTCTTGACAGTGATATAGATATGCTTTATCAGGATCTTCAAAGCCAGGGAGTTTCTATGGCAGATGTTACAGACTGCCAGCTTGCGGGGAACCTTTTGGAGAATAAGCTTTATGCCCACCATGCTATACAGGATAGTATTGTTGTATCTGAGGCTGAACTAAGTAATTTTGTGGATCAACAAATAAGCCAAATGGTTGGGCAAGTAGGATCCATGGAAAAAGTACTGGAATTCTATAATAGAGAATCTGAAACAGAATTCAGACAGGAATTACTTGAAATTAACAGGCAAAGGGAGCTTTCTAACAGGATGCAGGAAAAGATCATTGGTGATGTTGAAGTAACTCCAGATGAGGTTCGTGAGTATTTTAACTCTATTCCTGAAGAGGAACGCCCAATATTTGGAGATGAAGTGGAAGTTGCTCAAATCGTGATCAAACCGGAAATTCCTCAAAGTGAAAAACAAAAGATCATGGCCCGTCTTTATGAGATGAGGGAAGATGTTTTAGACAATGGGGCAAGTTTCAATACCAAGGCAATCATGTATTCTCAGGATCCCGGCTCCAGTAGAAATGGTGGGAAAATGGTTATAACCAGGAAAGATCCTCTTGACAAGGATTTTAAGGATACAGCTTTTAGTTTGCAGGAGGGAGAAATAAGTGAGCCTTTTGAATCTCAATTTGGTTTCCATATTATTATGCTGGACAGGGTTGTGGGTCAAAATCTTGAAATTAGACATATACTTCTTATACCCGATGTTACACAGGCAACGACTGAGCGTGCAAGACAGAAAATAGATAGCATAAGAAACCAGATAGTCGATAAGGAGATCACTTTCGCAGCGGCCGCAAAAAAATTCTCCCAGGAAGAGGAAACTGCAGCCAATAGCGGGAGGCTTATAAATCCTACTACCGGTGATACAAGATTTGAATTGACTAAGATTGATCCAGAGATCTACGATCAGGTTGTTACTCTTGAAGAAGGTGAGGTCTCTCTTATTCTTACAGATCAGGATCGCACGGGAAGGGCCTTTTTTAAAATAATCATGGTAAACAAACGTTTCCCGGAGCACAGGGCAGAGTTTGCACAGGATTATATGAAAATACAGGAATTGGCCTTGCAACAAAAGCAGCTTAACGAAATTACAAAGTGGCGTAAGGAAAAAATTACCGATACTTATATTAAGGTTAACGGGAAATACCGTAACTGTGAATATGCCCATAACTGGTTGAAAAAATAAATTTAGGCATGAGCGATGTCGTGGCAGTAGAAAACCTGGTTGAGAAACATAAGCAACTCAGGCAGGAGATATCTAAAGTAATTGTAGGGCAGGAGGACGTGGTAAACCAGATCCTCCTCTCTGTTTTTGCAGGAGGCCACGCTTTGTTAATTGGAGTGCCGGGACTGGCAAAAACTTTAATGGTTAACACTATTGCCAAAGCACTGGGACTTGATTTTAAAAGGATCCAGTTTACGCCAGACCTAATGCCAAGCGATATTCTGGGCTCTGAGATCCTTGATGAGAACAGGCATTTCAAGTTTATTAAAGGTCCTGTTTTTTCTAATATCATACTGGCAGATGAGATTAACCGTACACCTCCAAAAACCCAGGCCGCTTTGCTTGAGGCCATGCAGGAGAGAGCTGTAACAGTGGCAGGAAATCATTACAAGTTAAGCCTGCCTTATTTTGTACTTGCAACGCAAAATCCCATAGAACAGGAAGGAACTTATCCCTTGCCGGAAGCTCAACTGGATAGATTTATGTTTGCTATACATTTGGAATATCCTTCTTTTGAAGAGGAGGTTAATGTTGTTAAGAAAACCACATCTAATGAGAAGGTGAACATTTCTCCGCTATTCACTGCTTCAGAAATAATAGAAATTCAGGAATTAATTCGGCGAGTTCCCGTAGCAGATAATGTTGTGGAGTATGCCGTTAATCTCGTAGGAAAGACCCGGCCGCAAAGCAAATCGGCCCCGGAAATTGTGCGGAATTATGTAGACTGGGGAGCCGGTCCAAGAGCCTCCCAAAACCTTGTTTTGGCCGCAAAGGCCCATGCTGCCGTGAATGGTAAATTCTCTCCGGATATAGAAGATATACAAGCGGTCGCCAAGGGAATTTTAAGACACAGAGTCATTAAAAACTATAAGGCTGAAGCTGAAGGTATTTCTGAGGAGAAAATCATTACTTCCTTGTTTTAATATTTTATACCAAATATTCCTAAGTATCTTTTATCAATTAATGGTTCTTACCCCATAATTTTTTCCTGAAACAATAGTGTTTTAAAGATTTTATGCGGTACAAAATCATCTACTTACCTTCAAACACTCCGTAATTAATTTCAGTAGCTGTTAAATTCGCATTTTCAGGATTAAATTTTATCATTTAGTCAATATAAGACGTCTAAAACTGTCAAATATTAATTTTTCTTCATTAATTAACCAGTTTAGGTTGTAATTTTTAAAATCGGACGAAAATTCGTAATTTTGCAGGACTTTTTAGAACAAAAAAAAATAAACAATGGCATACGATATTGATATGATTAAAAAGGTTTACAGCAACATGGCAGAACGTGTAACTAAAGCACGTGAAGTAGTTGGAAAACCTTTAACCCTTTCGGAAAAAATACTTTATTCACATTTGTGGGACGGCAATGCCACCCAGGGGTTCACCCGTGGGAAAGATTATGTTGAATTTGCACCGGACAGGATTGCCTGCCAGGATGCTACAGCACAAATGGCTTTACTTCAGTTCATGCAGGCAGGGAAGAAAACTGTAGCTGTTCCTACGACTGTTCATTGTGATCACCTTATTCAGGCAAAAATGGGTGCTGCTATAGATCTACAGGCAGCAAATAAATCAAGTAGTGAAGTTTTTGACTTTCTGGAATCTGTTTCCAATAAATACGGAATTGGATTCTGGAGACCGGGCGCTGGTATTATTCACCAGGTGGTATTGGAAAATTATGCCTTCCCGGGTGGAATGATGATTGGTACAGATTCACATACTGTAAATGCAGGTGGGCTTGGAATGGTGGCCATTGGAGTAGGTGGCGCAGATGCCGTGGACGTAATGGCCGGGATGCCGTGGGAATTAAAATTCCCTAAACTTATAGGAGTGAAATTAACCGGAAAACTTTCCGGATGGACTTCTTCTAAAGATGTTATACTTAAAGTTGCGGGAATCCTTACAGTAAAAGGAGGAACCGGAGCAATCATTGAATATTTTGGTGAGGGTGCAAGATCTATGTCTGCAACCGGAAAAGGTACGATATGTAATATGGGAGCAGAAGTTGGTGCGACCACTTCTACTTTTGGATATGATGAATCTATGGAGCGCTATCTAAGAGCTACCAACCGTGCAGATGTTGCCGATGCTGCAAATGTAGTAAAGGAACATCTTACCGGAGATGATGAGGTATACGCCAATCCAGAACAATATTTCGATGAATTGATCGAGATCAATCTTTCTGAACTTAGACCACATTTAAATGGTCCCTTTACACCGGACCTTGCTACCCCTATTTCAGAAATGGCAGTCAAAGCCAAAGAGAACGACTGGCCAATTAATGTTGACTGGGGGTTGATAGGATCCTGTACAAATTCCTCTTATGAGGATCTTACAAGAGCGGCTTCTATCGCAAAGCAGGCAGTTGATAAAAGAGTAAAAGCAAAGTCAGATTTTGGTATTAATCCGGGATCTGAAACAATTCGGTTTACAGCAGAGCGTGATGGGCTGCTTCAAATTTTTGAAAACCTGGATGCGACTATCTTCACAAATGCCTGTGGACCTTGTATTGGACAATGGGATAGGAGTGACCGCAAAGGAGAAGAAAAGAACACCATTGTTCACTCATTTAACCGAAACTTTTCCAAAAGAGCCGATGGGAATCCTAACACTCATGCATTTGTAGGTTCTCCGGAAATGGTTGCAGCAATTGCAATCGCCGGAAGATTAGACTTTGATCCTACCAGAGATAAATTGCTTAATGAGGATGGGGAAGAAGTGATGCTTGATGAGCCTACAGGAATTGAATTACCTCCTAAAGGTTTTGATGTGGAAGACCCCGGTTATGTTGCACCATCTGAGGATGGAAGTTATGTAGATGTAAAAGTAGCTACAGATAGTGAGCGTCTTCAACTTCTTGAGCCTTTTGAGGCCTGGGATGGAAAGAATCTTACCGGAGCGAAATTATTGATCAAGGCCTTTGGAAAATGTACTACAGATCATATTTCTATGGCAGGTCCCTGGTTAAGATTCCGTGGTCATCTTGACAATATTTCAAATAACATGCTTATTGGAGCTATCAACGCTTATAATAAAAAGACTAATTACGTAAAGAACCAGATCACCGGAGAGTATGACGGGGTGCCAGTGGTACAAAGAGCTTATAAAGCAGCCGGTATTCCAACTGTTGTAGTGGGAGATCATAATTATGGAGAAGGTTCTTCCAGAGAACACGCGGCAATGGAGCCACGTCATCTTGGGGTTAAAGTTGTGCTTGTAAAATCCTTTGCACGTATACACGAGACAAATCTTAAAAAACAGGGAATGCTGGGAATAACTTTCCAAAATGAGGAAGATTATGACCTAATTCAGGAAGATGATACTTTTAACTTCATTGATCTTGAAGAGTTTGCTCCAGACAAGCCTCTAACAGTAGAAGTGGTTCATGTAGATGGTAGCAAAGATGTAATCAAAGCAAACCATACATATAATTTGCCTCAAATTGAATGGTACAAACATGGTTCTGCGTTAAACCTTATTAAAAAGGAAAATGCGGCGGCTTAAGAATTATTTTTTATAGTAATAAAGACTCCCGTTAATAGCGGGAGTTTTTTATTATCGGTAAACAGTAAAAATTTTCGGGAATTTAGTTATGGATAAATTTTTTTCACTTCCATATTACACATTTCTACTCCCGCTTTTTAAACCAGTAATAAATTAGTTACCTTCCGGGAGTGACGTTTATCAAAAAGGATTTTATAATAATTTCTTATATTTTCCACCTCACAATCCAGACAAAATACCCACCTTATTGAGTGATAAGTCCTTTCAGCCAAATATTTATACCGGACCAGAACGGAAAATGAATAGCTGCAAATTTGGAAATAAACCGGGATCTTCTCCAATTGAAGTTTTCCTTCAAGCATAAATTTAATTGCTATTTAATTTCATTCCGAAGATTAAATTTATGGGTAATGTATTGTTTTGTCAATGTAAAATCTTCATTTTCAAGCCATTTAATAATTGATTCTTAATATCCAATAAGTTACTATTGGTAGCTTCCAACATTCAAATTTGATAATAAACCTTTAAGGAAAACCTTCGGAATCGCAATTTATTAAGTTTAAAATAAACAGTTAAGATGAAGGAATTTATCCCGTGAAAACTCCTTAACATATTATTAACATTTTTATTATTGCAATCTGGCGGATTTACTATTAGTGATTATAAAAAATGAGCGTCATAATTAAATATCCGACATTTGTTTGTGAACAAAAAGGATAAATTTTTATTCTTCGTAAGCTTAAATAAAGAGTATGCATCGACGGGTAGACATAGGAAGTAGGTTAAAGGAATTGAGAAAAAAGAATAAGTTTTCGCAACAATATGTTGCAGAGCATCTTTATATTTCTCAAGCAGCCTATTCACTAATTGAAAACTCTCAAAATGGTATCGTTGCAGAGCATATAGTAGGATTAAGTAACCTGTATGAGGTCACCACAGATTTTATTTTAAAAGGAGACAAACAGCTCATTCGAATTTCTCCAACTCAGGGCTTCGTCCCTTATGTGAAAATAAAAGCACATGCGGGATTTGTTAAGAACGCATCTCGTGAATTGGATTATGAAGACCAGGAATGGTATAGAATACCGGGGTACAATCCCACCCAGGACCATCTACTTTTCGAAGTCGAAGGTGAAAGCATGGTTCCAACAGTTTTGCCGGGAGATGTAGTTATTTGCCAGAAACAGAGTAATTGGGAAACTATTCTTGATGGGTCTGTGGTTGTAGTTGTCACAAAAGTATCAGTCCTTGTAAAGCGACTTAGAAAAGGAGAAAAAGCAGAAAGTTTCTTTTTTGATAATGATAACCCGGAAGAAAATGATATTCTTTGTTTGAATTTTCAGGATATAAAGGAAATTTATATGGTTCGGGGAAAGATAAGTAATGTGCTTATTCCGCATCATCAAATGGCTTCAAAAGGGAAGATCCAAACTCTCGAGGATTCCATTGAGTACTTAAAAAAAGAGCTGTACTCTATCAACAAAAAGCTCAATGGTATCAAGAAATAAGCCTGTTGCCGCTAGGAGAATATGCTTAAATTTCTTTCCTTTACCACAAACTTTTATAAGGTATGAGGCTCTTTAAAAATCAGTGGTCAAACATACTTATTGCCGTTGTGATTTTGGCAATGATTATTCCCGGAATACGTAAACCAATCCAGATTTTTGTCAATAAATTGCTGTCATTCAGCCCTTCCATAACTTCAGAAGAAAACAGGAAAACTATAGTTAGTTATGACTGGGTATTGGAAAAAAATAACCGTGACAGAACTGAGTTTTCAAACTTTGAAGGGGAAGTTGTCCTTATAAATTTCTGGGCTACCTGGTGCCCACCCTGTATTGCTGAAATGCCCAGCTTCCAGGAACTCTATGAAGATTACCAGGATAAAATCACATTTCTCTTCGTCTCTTCAGAAGATCACGAAACCGTAAGAGGCTTTCTTCAACGCAAGAATTACACACTTCCCGCCTACAGGCCTTTAAGCCAGGCACCGGAACCTCTCAATGGTAAGACCTTACCTACCACCTTTCTTTTGGATAAAAATGGCAATATAGTTATTCAAAAAGTTGGTGCGGCAGACTGGAATAGTGAAGACGTTCGCAACACTCTGGATGCGCTGTTACAGCAGTAGGATAATTCGAAATCTTATATGATTTTCCTGAAAAATGAGGCAATAAATTGGGGGTGGAAAAGTGAGAACATTATTTTTAATTCCTCTTTAACATTGGTTTCCTCATCAAGATATTTAAATATTTCTATAGGGGAATTCTTTTTGTAGAATTTAGTGAAGATCATTTCGCCTAATTCATTATTTCTTTTAAGCACATCAAGAAAGATCGCATCGTATTTCCGAAATCTTTTATTAATAAGGCCTTCATGCGGTTTTTTTCCCTGCATAATGTTCTCTATGATTTGAGCTACTTTTTTTTCTGTATGTTTGAAAGAATACCCTGTAGATCCTTTAACCCATGAACCTGCAGTGCCTATTTTAGTGATTTTGGGGCTGCTGTGTTTATGAAAATCATAATCTGTCATAGGAATAATACCCTTTTCCGTTTCTGTGATTTTATAGTCGGTAACCTTCAGAACTTCCCGAAGGTATTTTTCCAGGAATTCATCATATACGGCATCTTCAGTTAAAAAGGGGGTAAAGAAGGTGAATTCCACGAGAGCTTTTGTGCTGCTAAGGGGAAGGACATAGGTAAAGCTGGTGCTATCCTTATACTTTATCCTATAATCCATCATTGTGAATTCTGATGGATCAAAGACAGGGGAAGAGGTCTCTACCATCCAGCCTTTAAAATGCTGAAAAATTGTGGTGGTACCCCGTTCTTCCAGATAATCTGCTGGTAAACGGCTGTCAAAGATATGCAGGGTGTTATAGGCTTCTGAAGAACTATAAGCTATAGTTGCGGCTTTATCAATTTCCGTAATTTCATCTTTGATAAAATGTATAAATGGGTTATCTCGAAGCTGGGATCTTACGTGCTTATAAAAATCCAGGGATCGCAACATTTTATAGCTATAAGGATCAAGCTTCAGATCCAATTTTTCTTCAGAAGAGAAAAAAAGTCCGGCATTCCATTTTTTGGTAATTAGTTTATCCCAATGGCTTTCTCCTTGTTCCCAAAAGCACCAGGTCTTATCATTGGTAGTTTTAGTTTCCGGATCAATAATTGCAATGGATCTCTGTTCAAAAAACCTGTCCGTGCCCATTTGCAAGGCAAGTTGAAGACCGGCCAAACCTCCTCCTATTATTATGTAATCAAAGTGTTTGGGCATAGAAAGCCAAGATAGGCAAAAATTATTTCCTAAAGTATTTCATAGGTACCCACAACATCCCGAAGCACTCCCCATCCTCTTTCCCTAAATGCTTATGGTGCATTTTATGAGCCCGGCGCACCCCTTTTGCGTACCGGTTGTTGGCGTTTCTAAAGATCTTAAAGCGTTGATGAATAAAAATATCATGGACTGTAAAATAGGCGATACCATAGGCAAGGATCCCTGCCCCAATTGGTAAGGCATACCAAACATCTTCATAGCGCCATAGGAGGAAAAAACCAATGCTTACAAGTGCATAAAACACGAAGAAAAGGTCATTTCTTTCCCACCAGCTATCATGGTCTTTTCTATGATGATCCTTGTGTAATTTCCAAAGGACACCGTGCATGATGTATTTATGGGTGAACCACGCCATCCCTTCCATCATCAAAAAAGTGAGTAAAAATACTCCTATCCAAAGTAGTACATCCATTATAATAAGTTTAATCTGTAAGAAATATATGATCTGGCTAATAAGCCGGCCTTTTCATAGTTTGGAACACTTATGCGCCTGTTCTTAATTTCCAGGGAAGGCACTTTTTTTAGTTTTTGCAATAACTTACAATAGTACACATAGGCCGTGTAAACCCCAAATTTTGCTTCTACAGGTAATTTTGTAATTCCCTGAAAACCTGCGGCAAAATCCTCCTCAATTTCCGCTATGATCCTTTCCTTACTTAATTCATCGAGGGAATGCAGGTTGGTATCCGGAAAATAACTCCTGCTTAGATCCTCAAGGTCAGCCTTAAGGTCTCTTAGAAAGTTGACTTTTTGAAAGGCCGATCCAAGCTTCATTGCACTTTCCCGCAATTCCTCAAATTGTTTCTGGTCTCCCTTCACGAATACCTTAAGGCACATAAGTCCTACCACATCTGCACTACCGTATATATATTCCTCGTATTCCCTGGCATCGAGATAGGTGGATTTGTGCAGGTCCTGCCTCATGCTTTTTAAAAATGCATTATAAAGGCTTGCTTCAATTCCATATTTGTGCACCGTTTCCTGGAACGCATTAAGAATAGGGTTGAGGCTAATTTTTTTATCAATTGCTTTATACAAATTTACTGAAAATTCATCAAGCAAAGTTTCCTTATCATAATCGTGGAAGGAATCCACGATTTCATCTGCCAGACGCACAAACCCATAAATATTATAGATGTCCTGTCTTATAGACGGTGCAAGCATTTTTGTAGCGAGTGAAAAGGAGGTGCTGTATGCATTTGTTACTGCTTTGCTACACTCCCCTGAAACTTTATCAAAGAGGGATTTCATAAGGCAAATTCTTTTTGTATTAAACCAGATACTAATTTTCCGGATATTAAGGAAGGGGGAACGCCCGGTCCCGGAACCGTAAGCTGTCCTGTGAAGAAAAGTCCTTTGACTTTACTGCTTTGAAGTTTGGGTCTTAGAAAAGCAGTTTGTAGCAAAGTGTTAGCCATACCGTAAGCATTGCCCTTATAACTGTTATAGTCTTTAATAAAATCCTTAACACAAAATGATTCTCTAAACATAATATTACTGCGTACTTCTTCACCTGTAAGTTTTTCAAACCTTTCCATGATCTTATTGAAATATTCTTCTCTTAATTCCGGAGTATCTTCAAGACCGGGTGCTATAGGAATAAGAAAGAAGCCGTTTTCGCAATTGGCGGGGGCTGTTCCCTCATCTGTGACAGAGGTGAAATTGGCATAGAATAAGGGTTCTTTAGGCCATGCAGGATCGTCGTAGATCTCCCTTGCATGAGCTTCAAAATCTACATCAAAAAATAGATTATGATGTTCGATGTTTTCAAGTTTTTTGTTGAAGCCTACATAGAATAATAACGATGAGGGGGCATATGTCTTTTTTGCCCAATATTCTTGCGAATATTGTCTTTCTCCCGGAGCCAACAAGGTTTCACTGTGATGATAATCTGCGCCGCTAAGGACGATATCTGTTTCTATTTCCCGGTCGTTAATGGTTAAAGAAGTAACATTGTGATTATTTACATTGATCTTTGATACTGTGGAGTTTGTTTTGAACTCCACTCCCAGGGAAAGAGCAAGAGATTCCATTCCTTCAATAACCTTATACATTCCTCCCCGTGGGTGCCAGGTGCCAAGCCCAAAATCGGCATAATTCATAAAGCTGTAAAAAGAGGGGGTGTCACTGGGTTTGGCGCCTAAAAACAGAACAGGAAATTCCAGGATCTGGATCAATTTTTCATTGCTGAATTCTTTTCTAACATCCCTGGAGATGGTGCTGAAAAATTGACCTATTTTCTTCATTGTAGCGGGTGTCACCAATTCAAGGGGAGAAACTCCGGGCCTATAGACAAGGTCTTTGATTGCAATCTCATAATTGCTCTGGGCGCTGTCAATAAACTTCTGAAGTTTTTTTGAACTACCCGGTTCTTCCTGCTCAAAAGCAAGCTTGATTTTTTCGAGAGTGTCTTCTATAGTAATACTTTCATTATTGCCAAAAAGAACTTTATACGCAGGCCTTAACTTTTGAAGTTCATAATAGTCTTTTGGAGATTTATTAAAATCTCCGAAGAATCTCTCAAATACATCCGGCATCCAGTACCAGGATGGACCCATGTCAAAAGTAAATCCGTCTTTTTTAAGTTGTCGTGCCCGGCCTCCAATAGTCTCGTTCTTTTCAAAGACCGTAACTTTATACCCGCCCTGTGCGAGATAACAGGCTGCCGCCATAGAGGCGAACCCGGAACCAATTATGCTTACCCTGTTTTTCATTCCAAGCCGGTAGTAAATTCTGTAATAGACTTAAAGATGCTTATATTTTCCGGTTGTTTAAGCGGGTCCAGAGTCTGGATCCTTGCACCGAATAGTTTAAGCTCTACAATATCATTTTGACACAATTCTGTTTGAAATTCTGTTATAAATTCCTGAATGTCTTTAGGGGCAATAGTGAGATAACTTAAGAACTTGGGGTTTGGATGAATTTCAAGGAGATATTTCATATCCTTGATTGGCATACTAGGTCCCAGGTAAATTGTTTTTCTTCCACTAAAATTGAGTTCATAATTTAGGAATAACAGCCCGAGATCATGTATCTCATTTTCCGGAAGAAAAAGAACATATAGATCCTCATCATGGTTATAATTTCCTTCATTCTCAAGTAGGGCTATATTAAGATATAATTTTTGCTTAATAAGACCAACAAGAAAATGCTCATGAACAGGGTTAATAGTATCGGTTTGCCATAACAGGCCTATTTCATCCAGAAGCGGAAGAAAGATCTCGTGGAATATCTGGCGAAAAGTTCTGTTCTCCTGTAATCCGGCATACGTCTTATTGAACAGCTGTTGATCAAAATTTATCATTGAGATCTTGAAGGAATTGATGGCGCGGTTCTCACGGCTGGCCGTCGCTGCTACGCTTTTTACCATTCTTGTAATCTCTTCTTCTGAAAGTTTTGCTATGCGGGAAATCTTATATCCGTGTTCATTAAGAAAGGTAACATTAAGAATTTTCTGAAGATTCCTGATATCATAGGTGCGTATATTGGTATCTGTCCTGTCCGGAGTTAGAATATTATACCGCTTTTCCCAGATGCGAATAGTATGGGCCTTGATCCCACTTAGATGTTCAAGGTCTTTAATGCTGAAATTTTGCTTAATATGTTCCATGGCCTATCAAAAAGTATAAACAAATCTAAACATAATTAAGGTTGGTTAAAGACAACAAACTGTTAAATGTTTAATATTTTCGACTAAAGATTAAACATTTAGTGTGTCGAACCGTACTGTATATTACGAAATATAATTAAATCCTTGATTATGTGTGAACTATATTCTTTACAAATGGAATGGAAAAAGGAATGGAGAAAGAGGCCGGGGAACCATAATTGAAGACTTAAAGGATCTATTACTAATTATTAAACCTGAGAAGGCTTAAATGAGGGACATCAATAAGTGTGTGATTTTTATACGCTGGATTGCTATCTCTCCACATGAAATGGTAACCAAGGAGGCCTCGATTTCAATAAGTAAAGAATAATGATAATGAGTTCGAGACCCTTTCAAAAGCAATAATAAATGAGCTTGTCATTCTTTTAGGTCTAAACTTCACAGGTTTCTGAATCTGCGCGGTTTTCTTAGAAAGTAATTTTTTCCTGTAAGATGCCTCCTCTTAATTCATTCTGGAGCAAATTTTTACACAGTATGAGATTTCTATATTGTGATGAGGACGAATAAGAGTACATATACTTCTCCCTTTTGCCATCCTGCGGAGCCCCTTTTCGGGCGACAAAGCATCTCAGGGCAACAGGATCATAGAAGTTTCCTATGAATGGCTTGGGGTAGAGATGGGAGTGTGCAACTTTTGATATATGTTTGGACGGCTCGATGTTACTTTAAAACCGTTCCTTCCAGATGCATCTGGAGTTGATCCTGCTCTTGGGTTTCAATGGGTTCTGAAAGATGGGGTGATAGGGGGGCTATTTTTTTTCTGCCCCAACATAGGGTCCTCCTTCGTAGCCACTTTTCGCGCGACAAAGGATCACCGGGCGAACAGGATCAAAGCGGTTTTTTATTATGGGTGGAGAAGTAAAAATGAATATATGTACGTTGAGGAAAATAGATAAAAATATAAAGTAAAGAGAGAAAGTGAAGAAGATAGTAAGGAGGGGAAATAAAATAGTGCCCGGAGCGGGACTTGAACCCGCACGCCCTAATGGACACATGGCCCTCAACCATGCCTGTCTACCAATTCCAGCACCCGGGCAAAATTATTTAGATAAAATATCTAAAGGGCTGTAGTAAAAAGATCGGCCTTATAGCCAATTGAACTTTTTGGAGTATAGCAGTTGTGCTGCTATATATTATCTCCGGAAGTTTTAAATGCTCGTTGCAAAAGAAATTGAACCTGCACTAAACTTTGTGATCTGGCTGGGGCTTCCTTCGACTCCGCTAAAAAGCTTCGCTCAGGATTCCCGATAGCTATCGGGATCACGCCCAACAAAATCTGAACTTAACTTAGTGATCTGGCTGGGGCTTCCTTCGACTCCGCTAAAAAGCTTCGCTCAGGATAAACTTCTCGCCCAACAAAATTTGAACTTAAATTTGTGATCTGGCTGGGGCTCGAACCCAGGACCCTCTCCTTAAAAGGGAGATGCTCTACCAACTGAGCTACCAAATCTGTCCTGCATTATTTCTCAAATGCGGGTGCAAATATACCATCATTAATTTATTTTTCAAGAGGATTTCGGGATAAATTTGTAAATGTTTTAAATTAAAATATAAACCCCTCTTTTTCAGGATAAATGCACCTGATGTTTTTTCTTTTTTTTCTTTAGGCTTATAATTATTCCCGGCCATTTCATTTAAATACTTACTTTTGAACCTTCTCAATTAATCATATTTTATGAAAATTTTCCTCACCGGTTATATGGGTTCCGGTAAAACCGTTGTTGGTCAACTTTTGGCAAAAGAATTGGGATACTCTTTCATTGATCTGGATGACCAGATAGCCCTGATAGAAGAGCAAAGTGTCCCTGAAATTTTTAAAACCCGGGGAGAATTGTTTTTTCGCAGGCGGGAAACAGAAGTATTAAAGGATGTTTTGGAGGACCCGGCAGAGCTTGTGGTCTCCCTGGGAGGGGGAACACCCTGTTATGGTGACAATCTTGAACTAATAAAAAAGGCCGGTGACGTTAAAACCGTATATCTTAAAGCTTCTGTAGACTTTCTCACCAACAGGCTCTATAATGAAAAAGAAACCCGTCCTGTGATAAGTCATTTAGAGACCCATGAGTTACTGGAAGATTTTATAAGGAAACATCTCTTTGAACGATCTTATTATTACAATCAGGCAGATGCTGTAATTAATGTGGAGAACAAAACTCCTGAAACAATTGTAAAGGAACTTAGAGATAAATTATAGAAGCTCAACCCTGTCATTCCCGGTTTTAAAATGGACCTGAACCATCTCATTAAGGGAGGTAGAGAGGGAAATTCCTTTAAAATCTGCCTTAACAGGATATTTTTTATGGCTGCGGTCCACTAGCACTGCCGTTTTAAATTGCTTAAGTGGTACTTCAAGGAAATGTTTTACACCATAAATGAGGGTTGCTCCGGAATTTAAAACATCATCTATGAGTACAATAGATTTTCCGGAATAGTCTTTAGAAGATAAAGATGTTTTAACCTCTTTAAGCGGATTTTTCTTGTCCACCTGCACCTCACATAATTCAACATTAATTCCTGAAATTTCCTCCAGTACTGCTTTGAGCCTTTGGGCAAAGATGAATCCGCTTTTGGAAATACCGGCAAGGATAATATGATTTTCATCTACATTGCTTTCAAAGATCTGGTAGGCGATCCTTCTTATTTTATGCTGAATTTGATCGTTGTTTAGAATAATGTTTGCTGGCATTAGCGTTTATTTTTTTTTAAAGATAAAAAACAATTCATTTCCCTGTCTTTCCGGAATTGAATTATAACAGGTTTCCATTGTTTTTATTGAAAACAGGGGTTTAAAATTTTCAAGGTATTCTTCCCTGCTACCTCCAAACGGGGGACCATTTGACTCAAATTCCCTTTTGAACAACAATCCTGCTTGTGTCCCATTATCATTTAAAAGCTCAAAAATTTTTTCTGCATACTGGCTTCTTAATTCCGGTGGTAAAGCGCAAAAGAAGGTTTGTTCCAGTATAAGATCGTATTTTCCAATATGATCAAAGAAGTTTTCCTGGATCAAATTTTCAAAAGGAATATCAGGAAATCGTTCCTTTAAATTCTGAAGTGGGAGAGAGGCAAAATCCAGGATAAAGGTATTTTTAAATCCTTTTTTAAATAAATACTCTGCTTCATAGGCATTTCCTGCACCGGGAATCAAGATCTTTAGGCTCGTATCCTTTAGCTGATCAATATAACTTTTCAACGGATCTGAAATATAACCAATATCCCAGCCGGTGTTTTTTGAGCTATAACGCTCTTCCCAATATTCTTTGTTAAGCTTCATTCTTTCTTTTCCTCCTCCGGTTCATCAAACCAGTCATCTATATCTCTTCTATCTTTCTTAGTAGGTCTTCCGGTTCCTTTTTTGCGATAATAATCTTTGGAATATTTAAGCAATTCCTGTTTATCAAATTCCTCCTGCGGTGTTATGTCATTTACATATAAACCCACAATTTTGGCACCCACCCGACTCGGCGGAAGGTCCAGAACATCAATTTGATAATTTACCTGATTCTTTCTTACGGTTAGTTTATCATTAGCGAAAACTTCCCTTGACGGCTTCACATTATCACCCCCAATTTTTACTTTTCCCTGCCTGCATGCCTGGGTCGCAAGACTTCTTGTTTTAAAATACCTTACACACCATAAAAACTTGTCAATTCTCATAAACCTGCTTCTTAAAACCTGTCAAAACTTAAACAAAAATACAAGATTATTGTATCTTGCCGCCTTAAATTTGATTAATGATGAGATTACATAAATTGTTTTTTTTAAGTGTGCTTATATGTGTTATGTCTGTGTCCTGTAGTAATGATGACGACGACGGGCCGGTAGAAGTACCGCCCCGAGATCCTGCTGAACAGGCAATGGAAGATGATGCTGCAATTATTGGTTACCTGGAAACGCATTTTTATAATTACGAGGAATTTGAAAACCCACCAGCGGGATTTGACTACCGCATAAAACTTGACACTATTAATGAATCCAATTCTGATAAAACACCTTTAATAGATTCAGATTTACTTCATACCAGAAGCTTCACGAGAAATGAGGTGGAACATACTTATTATGTTCTAAAGGTTAGAGAAGGTGTGGGCGCGAAACCAACATTTGCAGATTCTACCTTTCAAAACTACCAGGGTCAATTGCTGAACCGCAGTGTTTTTGACGGCACCACGAACCCCGTTTGGTTTGATCATCCGGGAACTCTTTCTGATGCGAATCCCGGAATAACTGTGGTTGCATTAACTCAGGCAATGACTGAATTTGGGGAAGCTTCCGGATTCGAAGTTAATGAAGACAACACGGTAACATGGACAGAGGATTACGGTATAGGGGCAGTTTTTCTTCCTTCAGGCCTTGGTTACTTCAATAACCCATCGCCATCAATTCCCTCATATAGCCCGCTTATCTTTAGCTTTCAGTTATATGGTGTGAATGAAGCAGATCATGACGGCGATGGAATTCCTTCCTGGATGGAAGATTTGAATGATGATGGGCTCCTTTGGAATGATGACACAGATGGAAATAACCGTCCTAATTACCTGGATCCTGATGATGATGGTGATGGAACACCTACAAGGGATGAGATCATTATACACGAGGATGGGACCATAGAATTCCCGGACACCAACGGAAACGGAACCCCGGATTACCTGGATCCCGAAACTTTCTAAATTAAAAAACAGTTACAAATAAAAAAGCCGCGATTTTCGCGGCTTTTTCTATTTAATATGTTTATTTTCTGCTTAATTAAAGCTGTAAGCTAAACTAAATATCCATTGTGATGGACGTGAATCAATGCTGAAATTCTCACTGGCTGTATCACTAAAAGCAGTGTTCTCTGTAAAAGCTCCTTCATAGCGCACGTCAAAACCAAGTCTTCCCAAACTCACACCGGCACCCAATTGGTAACCTAGTGTAACAGAATTGTCCACATCAGAAATCTGTAAGTTTGAATTTTCAAGTTCATTCTTTAAAATGTATTGGAAAGATGGTCCGGCCTTAATATTTAGGGGTCCCAAAATATTTACCCCCAATAGAATTGGAGCATCTATTTTGTCAAGTTTATAATCCAGGGAACCGTATTCAGTATTCAACCTTGTGTACATCAATTCCGGTTGGATAAAAATGCCCAGGAAACCAAATCTGGCAAAACCTCCAAGGTGGTAACCGGTCTTGCTTTTTCCTTCGATGGTAGTGGCATCCCCGGCAACGTCTGAAAAGCTTTCATAATCCCCGGTTGCCCCGTAGTTTAACCCTCCCTTGATCCCGTAGGAGGTTTGTGCCATAGCACCTGTGCTAACAATTATAAATGCGGCCAGTATCAACTTTTTCATAATATTTGTTTTTATGTTTAGGGGGTATAACGTGTTTTAGTTCTTAAATATTTCTGAAATAAATAAAAAACCCTTCGCAGCAATTGCCGGAAGGGTTTTAATGGTCATCCTAAATGGCTTATTTTCTGCCTGTAACCTTATTTGCTGCCTTCACAATTGCAGCGGCATTTAATTCATATTTATCCATAAGCTGCTCCGGGGTTCCGCTTTCTCCAAAGGTATCCTTTGTTGCAACGAATTCCTGAGGTGCTGGATGGTTTAAGGTAAGGGTACGGGCAACACTTTCTCCAAGTCCTCCAAGAAAGTTATGCTCTTCCGCAGTTACAACACAACCGGTCTTTTTAACCGACTGTAGAATAGCTTCCTCATCAAGGGGCTTTATTGTGTGAATGTTAATTACTTCAGCGCTTATTCCTTTTCCTTCCAATTCTTCGGCAGCCTGTAATGCTTCCCATACAAGGTGACCTGTGGCTATGATCGTAACATCTGTTCCTTCAGTTAAAACTACAGCTTTCCCTATTTCAAACTTTTGATCTTCAGGAGTGAAGTTGGCAACTTTTGGCCTTCCGAAGCGCAAATAAACCGGTCCTTCGTGTTCTGCTATTGCAAGGGTAGCAGCTTTTGTCTGGTTATAATCACAGGTGTTTATAACCGTCATTCCCGGCAACATCTTCATAAGACCTATGTCTTCCAGGATCTGGTGGGTTGCGCCATCTTCCCCAAGGGTTACACCGGCGTGGGAAGCACATATTTTTACATTCTTATCTGAATATGCAACACTCTGGCGAATTTGGTCATAAACTCTTCCGGTAGAAAAATTTGCGAAGGTTCCGGTGAAAGGGATCTTTCCTCCAATTGTCATTCCTGCTGCAATTCCTATCATATTTGCTTCAGCAATACCTATCTGGAAAAATCTTTCAGGATGATTGGCTTTAAATTCATCCATTTTTAATGAACCTGTAAGGTCTGCACAAAGCGCCACTACATTTTCATTCTTCTTTCCCAGTTCTGTCAATCCGGCTCCAAATCCGGACCTGGTATCTTTATTTCCTGTATTCGTATATTTTTTCATTTCTACTTTCTATTATTGTTGTGGGTAAAATTTTTGATGACTTATCTCAAATCTCAAATCTAATAATCTCCCAGGGTTTCCTTGTTTTGAGATAATGCATTTTCAAGTTGTTCATCATTTGGTGCAACTCCGTGCCATTTATGAGTATGCATCATAAAATCTACCCCGTGACCCATAATAGTTGTCATTAATATACAAACCGGTTTTCCTTTTCCGGTGCGGCTTTTTGCTTCAGCTAACCCTTCAAGGATTGCATTCATATTATTCCCTTTTTCTATTTCCAGTACATCCCAGCCAAAAGCCTGGAATTTAGCTTTAAGGTTCCCCAATGGTAAAACATTCTCTGTAGCACCGTCAATTTGCTGTCCGTTCAAATCAATTGTAGAGATAAGGTTGTCCACCTTATTTCCTGCTGCATACATAATGGCTTCCCAGTTCTGGCCTTCCTGCAGTTCCCCATCCCCGTGAAGTGAGTAAACAAGATGAGAATCCTTATTTAATTTTTTTGAAAGTGCCGCGCCTATAGCTACACTCATCCCCTGACCTAAAGAACCTGAAGCGATCCTTATGCCGGGTAAACCTTCGTGGGTAGTTGGGTGTCCCTGCAGGCGGGAATCTATAAGTCTAAAAGTATTAAGCTCCTCTACAGGGAAATATCCGCTGCGGGCAAGAACACTGTAAAATACAGGAGAAATATGTCCATTGGAAAGGAAAAACAGGTCTTCCCCTTTTCCATCCATATTAAAATCGCTGTTGTGCTCCATTACTTCCTGGTACAGGGCAGTAAAGAATTCAGCACAACCAAGTGAACCACCCGGGTGACCGGAATTTACCTTATGTACCTGTCTTACGATATCCCGGCGAACCTGGCTTACAAAATCTTCTAATTGTTGAATGTCTGGCATTGTTGTGTTGTTATTTTTTTGAATGTGGCAAAAATAAGTTTTTAAAAACTTACGTCAAAGCCAGAATTGACCAGTTATCAACCAATTGAGGTTTTTAGCTAACAATTTTTAAAAAAAGCGGGTCCTTTTTTGAAGTTGAGTTAAGTATCTTTGCCGCACTTAAATATTACTATGACATTTGATTTATTAACTACAGATCCGGGAAGCAAAGCAAGAGCGGGAAAATTAACCACAGATCACGGAACTATTGAAACTCCAATTTTCATGCCTGTGGGAACAGTGGGATCTGTAAAAGGGGTGCACCAAAGAGAACTTAAAGAAGAAATAAACCCGGATATTATCCTGGGAAACACATATCACCTTTATTTACGACCACAAACTGAAATTCTTCGGAAAGCAGGTGGGCTTCACAAATTTATTAACTGGGACAGAAATATTCTTACAGATAGTGGCGGGTACCAGGTGTATTCTTTATCTGAAAGAAGGAAAATCAAAGAAGAAGGAGTTAAGTTTAAATCCCACATTGATGGTTCTTATCATACTTTCACGCCGGAGAATGTTATGGAGATCCAGCGTACTATAGGAGCAGATATTATCATGGCATTTGATGAATGTACACCTTATCCCT
>DATHWA010000200.1:0-3213 GCA_035461025.1 Gillisia sp.
TATCTTCAAAGGAACTAAGGTAGTCCAGGGTCTCTATGAGCTTTATCAATTGTCCGAATACTCCCAGCACCAGCGCAAAAAGTCCGACGGAATTGAGCAGAATGATGATCCTGGCAACCTTTGGATTCTTCTTACCCGCAAAATAAATACCCTTTGCCAGCAGAAAGATTCCCAGAAGCAATACGATAAAGATGAGCATCATTATAAAAAATCCGCCTTCCTCAAACCTTTGGCCTATCGTTTCAATAAATCCTCTTTGTGCCTGATGTTGTAGTGGTATTATCATAATTTCGGTTTTTTCAATTGTCTATAGCCAAATCTACTTCTTATTCCCGGCGATGATTTTTTAAAGATACCAATTACCGGTTTTCGTCCTTTTTCAGCAGATGTCGTACTTTTTTTGATTGTTTTTTAAGGCAGCCTGGTTAAATCGGCCAAAAAATCTGTTATTCATCGCAAGTGGATAAAAATTTCTGAAATTAATTGGATATTGTAGGTTCTATGACCGCCAGGACTATTGCATATTTAATATGGAGGAAAATCGCGCTGCACAGCCTTTTCTGGTTCCTGGTGCTTAGCTTTTTCTCCTACTTTCTTGGCGCGGCTGCAGAGAATCTCATATATTCCGGTTCCTTTGCAGTATTCCTCCTGCCGGTAACTATGGCCACCACGTACACCACTATCTATTACCTCCTCCCGGATTTTTTACTGAAAAAGAGATACCTGTTGTTTAGCCTGTATGGTTTTTATACGCTGGTGCTCTCTGCTTTTGCCATTGTGATCTCCATTTTCTATGGACTTGTTTTTATCCTGAATATGGATTATCACGGAATGCCTGCCCCCGGCCGAAGCCTTCTGTCTATGATGGTGCTGGTTTACCTCGTGGTGGTACTGGTGAGCGCTTTTACCCTCCTGAAGCAAAATTATTCTTCTATAGCTGAAAACCGTGCCCTGGAGAACAAGTTCCTGGAGGCGCAGTTAAAGCTGAAGGAACAGGAGCTGCATTACCTGAAATTGCAAGTGCACCCCCACTTCCTGTTCAATACCCTCAACACCCTCTATGGCCACGCCCTCAAAAAAAGTGAAGAAACACCAGATATGATCTTGAAGCTTTCCAACCTCCTGGATTACCTTTTGTACCAGGCAGACAAGCCCCTGGTAAGCCTTGGCAGTGAAATGGAGCATATAAAAGATTATATTGCCCTGGAACAAATGAGATTTCGCAATAATCTACTTATAGATTTTGATGTCCCCCATACTCCTGAAAATATTGATATCGCTCCCATGCTTCTTATTCCGTTTGTGGAGAACAGTTTTAAACACGGGCAGGTGGTGGATGGAAAACTCAGGATCTCCATTAGCCTGCAGGCAGATGAGGAAAAACTGTGGTTTTCAATAAAGAATTCGGTGAAAAATAATAAGGAACGGGAAAACCGAAACGGACTTGGTTTGAAAAATCTTAGGAAGCGGCTGCAGTTATTGTATCCGGACCTGCATAGATTTTCCGCCGAGAAAATCGGCAATACCTTTGAAGCTCATCTCTCTTTAACCCATTCTAAAATGTCCCGGCATGGCTAATAAAATTACCTGTATCATAGTAGATGACGAACCTACGGCCAGAGAGGTCGTTGCTGCACATTTGAAGAGGATCAATCACATGGAAGTCTTAGGTTCCTGTGAAAGTGCCGGGGAGGCTTTTGGTTTAATAAATGCGCATCAGGTAGACCTTATTTTCCTGGACATTAATATGCCGGAGATTTCAGGATTATCTTTTGCGCGTTCCATAAATCCTGAAATCAAAGTTATTTTTACCACCGCCTACCGCGAATACGCCGTAGACGGTTTTGATCTACAGGCAGTGGACTACTTGCTAAAACCCATCTCTTTTGAACGCCTGTTAAGAGCTGTAAATGCATATTCCAATATTCATTTTAATAAAGGAGAACTGCAATTTTCCCGGGAAAACGAGGAACAGCAGGATTTCATGTTTGTGCGGGCAGACCGGAAGATGATCAGGATCAATTTTGAAGACATTTTTTACATAGAAAGTTTGAGTGACTACTTAAAGATCCATACCCGCACCGGCTCGATTATGATACGGGAAACTATGAGCAACATAGAAAAGGAGCTGCCGGTTCCAAAGTTTATAAGGATCCACCGCTCATTTATTGTCTCCCTTGCAGCTCTGAATACTTATACCAATGAACATCTAGAAGTAGCGGGCAAAACGTTACCCATAAGTAGAAGCTACAAATCTACAGTATTAGCGACATTGGAAAAATGGGCGCTGGAGTAAAGCTGTATTATAAAATAATAGAAGATTCGACAAATTTTAATATGAAAATTGATCTCTCATAAGAT
The DNA here is from genome assembly GCA_035461025.1 of Gillisia sp. Lineage (GTDB taxonomy): Bacteria > Bacteroidota > Bacteroidia > Flavobacteriales > Flavobacteriaceae > Gillisia. The sequence continues at coordinate 2,362 of DATHWA010000200.1, forward strand.
CAATGGGAGTAGGCTTACCTAATTGGACAGCGCAAGGAAGCCGGATCGAGAACTCTTAGGAGTTCGTAACACACGAGGGGCCTCGATACATTTTACCTTTCGCTATCGCTCCAGGTAAAAACACTACCATTGACGTATTTCATATGTATTATATTTTGATGGCGAGTCTAATCCCATTTCATAGGACCGCTCCTTCTTTTTTGCATCGCCCAAAAAAGAAGCAAAAAAGTCTAGGCTTACGAAAGCTTCTCTAAATTTATCATTCGGTGGCTAAATTTTAGGAACTCGCGGGAATATAAATTCTGACGAGATTAATCCGTTCCGCTCAAACAGCCTAAAATTCTTAACGCCCCTCTCATTTCAAATTTTACGATAAACTTTCGTAGGCCAGAAAAACCTTCAAATAATATATTGATTCGAAATGATGATTCTCCTTCGTCATTACCTCACGCTAATAATAAAAAAATTATCGGGGTCTCGGCCTGACGATTTTCAAGTACCAAATTCTAAATTCCAGGCACCAAATTCCAAAAAAAAACTTAGAAACTACCAGTCAATCAACAGGACGCGTTCAGCTTCAGAAATTCTAAAATCTTCCGCAGCAATGAAAAATCGTGAAAATCCTTCGGCATAAATTAAAACCTATCCAAAAAATACGCAATTTTCCCCATTAACCCCGCTCCGTGAGGTCTCATGACCTCGCGCCTACCGCAATTTCGAGAGAACCAATGAACGCTCTGAAGTCTCCCGACTTCCCCTGCCAATTTACTTAGAACCACCTGCGAATAATCGGTCCGTTTTAAATTTTCTTGACATCCAGCAAATCCAAAAGTCAACAAAGTTTAACCTTGC
>DATHWA010000201.1:0-4886 GCA_035461025.1 Gillisia sp.
TTTTCAAGAAGCACCAGACCCTGATCCAGCGTTCTTAGAAAAGATTGCTCCTCTTCCCTTATCACATTTTCAATAAGTGTCTTTTGAGATCTTAGTTCGGGAAAAGCTTCCCCCATTTGTTCGCTTAAGGTATCTGTAAGTTTATGTATGAAAGGTTCCTTTGTTGAAAGAAAGGTAAAGCCGTAGCGAATTGCCCTTCTAAGGATCCTCCTTATTACATAACCTGCTCCTGTATTACCGGGCAATTGCCCATCTGCAATAGAAAATGCTACTGCTCTTACGTGATCTGCAATAACGCGGATAGCAATATCCGTTTTTTCAGACTCGCCATATTTGGAATTCGTAACTTTTTCTATAGATGAAATTAGTGGTGTAAAGACATCTGTATCATAGTTGGACTTTTTGTCCTGCAGCACCATACAAAGACGCTCAAAGCCCATTCCTGTGTCCACGTGTTGGGCAGGGAGTTTTTCAAGGGAACCGTTTGCTTTTCGGTTAAATTCCATAAAAACCAGGTTCCATATCTCTACTACCTGTGGATGATCTGCATTCACAAGGTCCCTTCCAGGGGTTTTTGCTTTTTCTTCAGCAGTACGTATATCTACATGAATTTCAGAACTCGGTCCGCAGGGGCCCTGATCACCCATTTCCCAGAAATTATCCTTTTTATTTCCAAGAATAATTCTTTCTTCAGGAACTATTTGCTTCCAAAGATCGTAAGCCTCCCCGTCCATTTCAAGGCCGTCTTCGTCACTGCCTTCAAAAACGGAAACATATAGAATTTCCTTATCAATTTTATATACCTCTGTAAGAAGTTCCCAGGCCCATTGAATAGCTTCTTTTTTAAAATAATCTCCAAAGCTCCAGTTTCCAAGCATTTCAAACATAGTATGGTGATAGGTATCCATTCCCACTTCCTCCAGGTCATTGTGCTTCCCGCTTACTCTAAGGCATTTTTGAGTATCTGTTACCCTGGAGTTTTTTGGCACGGTATTTCCAAGAAAATATTCCTTAAATTGGTTCATCCCTGCATTGGTGAACATAAGGGTGGGATCATCCTTAATTACCATTGGTGCAGATGGAACTATAGTATGAGATTTGGATTTAAAATAATTGAGGTATGTGGAACGTATCTCTTTAGATTTCATATATGGTTGTTAACAGTTTAAAGGAGCACTGTGGATGGTTTATCCGGCCATTATAAGTGCACCAAAAAAGCTCTAATGCGTTTTAAATTATGAGGGTGAGAAAACAATTTTTATATTTGTTCGTTTCTCTTAAGCATTTGCAAGGTTTTTGCAGTTCTTATACCCCGCAAAAATAGCATATTTTAATTTATGGCGAAGGTTAAATATTATTACGACAGCGAGACACTTTCTTACAAAAAAATTGAGCGTAAGAAAGGCCGAAGGCTGGGTATTGCTTTTATAAGCGTACTTGGGGTTTTCCTTGCAGCATTTGTTTTAGTGGTGATCTACCTCAATCTTCCACAAATTGAAACACCAAAGGAAAAAGCCCTTAAAAGAGAACTTCAAAACATGCAGCTTCAATACGGGATCCTGAACAGAAAAATGAACCAGATCCAGGATGTTTTGGGAAATATTGAAGACCGCGACAATAATATATATCGTTTATATTTTGAATCCAACCCTATACCGGAGGAACAACGCCGGGCAGGTTTTGGGGGTATTAACCGCTACAGGAATCTGGAGGGATACGATAACTCCAAAATTATAGTGGAGACTGCTCAACGAATGGATATCCTCACTAAACAACTGGTAGTACAATCCAAATCCCTTGATGAGATCACAGAACTTGCAAAGGAAAAGGAACAGCTACTTGCTTCCATCCCGGCGATTCAGCCCGTAAAAAATGAAGAACTAAAAAGGATTGCTTCCGGTTATGGCTGGAGGACAGATCCTTTCACTAAAGTTAAAAAATTCCATTACGGAATGGATTTTTCTGCTCCCCGTGGTACGCCCATCTATGCTACCGGAGACGGCAGGATCGAGAGGGCAGATAATCGTTCTACAGGATATGGGAATCATATTAGAATAGACCATGGTTATGGTTATGTAAGTCTTTATGCTCACCTTTATAAATATAATGTAAGAGTTGGTCAAAGGGTGAAAAGAGGCGATGTGATAGGTTTTGTAGGAAGCACCGGCCGCAGCGAAGCACCTCATCTTCATTATGAGATCTATAAGGACGATGAAAGGATCAATCCTATTAATTTTTACTACGGAAATCTTTCTCCTGAAGAGTATGACCAGGTTTTGGCTAAGGCCCAACAGGAAAACCAATCTATGGACTAATGCAGCTAAACTTACCTGAAAAGCGATATTATGCCATTGGCGAGGTTGCAGAAGCCTTTGGGGTAAACACCTCTCTTATTCGTTTTTGGGAAAAGGAATTTGACGTACTCAAACCAAAAAAGAACGCAAAGGGCAACCGTCTTTTCACCCCTCAGGATATTAAAAACCTGGAGCTCATCTACCACCTGGTAAAGGAGCGGGGTTTTACACTAGAAGGTGCAAAGATCCATTTAAAAGAAGAAAAGAAGAAAATCCTCAGTAATTTTGAGATCATAAGAAAATTACAAAACGTAAAAGCAGAACTAACCAATATCAAAAATCATCTCTAACATGAAAAAATGGATTATCCCTGTCGCAATTATTGCAGTTCTTGGAATTATAATATACAGTCTTACTATTGGATTTAATAACACTGCAGTTGCCAAACAAGAAGAGGCGCGACTTTCCTGGTCCAATGTTGAAAGTTCTTACCAGCGAAGAAATGACCTTATAACAAATCTTGTCAAAACTGTTCAGGGAGCGGCCGACTTTGAAAGAGGTACGCTTACAGATGTTATTGAAGCAAGATCAAAGGCAACTTCTGTGAGTATAGATCCAACCAATATGACCCAGCAACAAATGGAACAATACCAGCAGGCACAGGGAGAAGTCACCGGTGCATTGTCAAGATTACTGGTAACGGTAGAGAGATACCCCGAGTTAAGGGCTACCCAGAATTTCCAGCAATTACAATCTCAACTAGAGGGTACGGAAAACAGGATCAATGTAACGCGTGACAGGTATAACGCCTCGGTCACGGACTATAATACTTACATACGAACATTCCCTAATAAGGTATTCGCAGGATGGTTTGGTTTTGATCCAATGGTACGTTACGAAGCAGATGCGGGTTCTGAAGATGCCCCGGATGTAGATTTTAATTTTTAAACTACTGCCATGAGCAAACTGGAAGATTTTTTATCGGCAAAGGAAGAGGAAGAGATCATTGAAGCCATAAGAACTGCTGAAAGTTCCACTTCCGGGGAGATCCGTGTTCATATTGAAAAATCTCACGGGGAGAAGGACATTTTTGAAAGGGCAATGGAGGTCTTCCATATTCTGAAAATGGATAACACCAAACAGGAAAACGGGGTTTTGATCTACGTTGCAGTAGAAGACCGGGATTTTGTGATCTACGGGGACCGGGGAATTAACCATGTTGTTCCCGGAGATTTTTGGGAAAGCACTAAGGATATTATTGTGGCACATTTCAAAGCCGGAAACTTTAAGCAAGGCTTAATAGATGGTATCCTGAAAGCAGGAGAACAACTTAAAACCCATTTCCCCTGGAGCGCAGATACGAGGGACGAACTGCCTAATACTATATCAAGAGGAAATGCTACTAAAGAATAAATTACCTTTTTTACTTTTACTAATATGCTTTTTGGCATTCTCCAATTGGAGTTTTGCCCAGCGGGATATTCCTCCACGACCATCCAATCAAACCAGTGTTTATGATGCTGCAGATGTACTTACGGCAGATGAGGAGCAAAGACTGGAAAGAAAGCTTATTAATTATGCCGATACTACCTCCACCCAAATAGTTATTGCCACTATCGAATCCCTTGAAGGGGAATATATTGGTCTATACGCCGCAAATTGGGCACACGAATGGGGAATTGGGCAGGAAAAGGAAGATAATGGTCTTCTCATCCTGCTATCGGAAAGTGACCGCAAGATCTGGATCACAACAGGGTATGGTCTGGAGGAGTACCTTACAGATGCGAGGACCAAAGATATTATAGATAACATCATCTTGCCGGAATTCAGGAACAATAATTACTACGGTGGCCTTGATCAGGGAACCTCAGCTATTTTCGAAGTTCTTGATGGAACATTTGAGGGTACACCTGCAAGAAAACAAGGGCCGGAGGGAATTCCTGTTTCATTTCTAATTCTTGGAATTTTCTTTCTTATTTTCCTTGTCTCCCTAAGCAGCAAAAACAAGCGTGGCGGACCGGGCAGTAAAAGCGGGCGTTCCCCTTCCCTTCTCGATATGATCGTTCTTAGCAGCCTGGGTCGTGGTGGCTTTGGTGGCGGCAGAGGCGGATTCGGTGGAGGAGGTGGCTTTGGTGGCGGCGGCGGTTTTGGCGGAGGTTTCGGTGGAGGCGGCTTTGGTGGTGGTGGCGCCGGGGGGAGCTGGTAAGTTGTATTTCAATATGCATTTTCTGCTTTCTTCCTCTCAGGTAAAACAGCAACACTGACGTATGTTCGATGCCTTGTCCCGTTAGGGACTACATGTAGGTAGCATCAGGATACATCAAGCCCACCGTGCCTTTAGGTACGGCATATAAGATCTCCAGTATATATTTTGTACATATGGCACAATTTCGAATTCTTGGGCCAGGAAGGTGAGATGAGCCACACCCAAACCCCATTAGATCCTGAAACAAGTTCAGGATTACGGTGGTAGAAAACAAAAAAATATTCGTGCATTCGTGGCTAACTAAAAAGGTAAAATGAGCCACTCACAAGTCCATATTCTGAAACAAGTTAAGGATGACGGGAGCGAGAATAGCTGAAAAGAAAAAA
>DATHWA010000202.1:0-5549 GCA_035461025.1 Gillisia sp.
TTAAAGGTAGGAAATAAAACAGATATCGCGAAAACCGGGAAGCAGCTGCCGGAGGTAAAGGATTACTCCAGTACCTCTTTTACCACTGCCCAGCAATTCCCGATTTCTAAATTAGATTATTGTTTTTTTGGAGGAAGATCAAATGCCACGGCATCGTGTTCAAAATGCCCCCTGTGGGAACCATCGCAAAATGGTTTGGTAGAGGAAAGTCCGCAGCGGCAAAGAGTAACCTTATCCCGGCCTCCAAGATCATAAGTATTTCCGCTCTTGTCTACTATCTCAAATTCCCCGTCAATGATAAGGGATCCATTGTTGTTCACTGTAATTTTTGTCTTTGCCATTCTTGCTAAGTTTTTAGAGGGCTAATTTAATGGATTTAGGAGAACATTGATATTGTGGAGTTAAAAAAACCCCGATATCACCTAAAGGGGAATTCTAATCTTGTATACCAGAAAGTTCTCAAAACCTTCACTATGTAAACAATAACCTAAAACTTCAAAAGAATCTTCATCCATCACACAAGTGAAACTTTCGAATCTATAATCCTTTTTAAATAAAAATCTATTAACTCGAAGAGAGTTTCCCGGTATTCTCAATAAATGTATCTTCCGGGCCCACAGCGGTAGAATGTCCCCAGTACAAAAAATTTCGCTTCAGAGTTTGGGGCTTCTTTTGAACAGCCGGTAAAAATTATATCGCAATTATAAATATCTTTTTATAATTTTATTTGAGCAGAAACAGAATTGGACTCTTATTGAACATCCCATCTACTTCTATGGCTTTCAAATCTTTAAAGGTTGCATGTAAGTTAAAAATTTTATTCTCCTCCCGTAACAATTTCAACCACTTATAGTCTATTTAAAAAACCAGCATATGAAACTATGAAACCATTTGTAATTCTTTTTACCTTATTAATTTCTATTTCGGTATTTGCCCAAATGCCTTCTCAACTATCATCAGCCGAGAAAGTTTATGGACTTTCCAAATTTTGGCAGGAAGTTAATTACAACTTTGTCTATCTCCATAAAATTGACAGGGAAGCCTGGGACAAGGAGTATATAAACCTTATAACAAAGGTTCAGGAAACCGAAAATGATTACGAATACTTCCGGTTACTGGAAAAATTTTGTGCCTTGCTTAATGACGGGCATACCAATATCTACCTTCCGAAAAACATTAGAGAACAGCTGAATAATAATTTTACAGAACACGCCCTGGAGCTTACGGAGATTGAGGGGAAAGCCATTATTGCGCGCATAAACGAGAGCAAAAAGAATGACCTCCCTGTGGGTACACAGATAATTGAAGTAAACGGCCTCCCCTCCCAGGAATACCTGGATAAAAAAATAATCCCTTACATTTCTTCCTCCACTACTTATATGCTGCAGGAAATGGCCATAAGGGCAATGTTTGAAGCCCCCATTGGAACAGTTTTCAATATAAAATTCCAATTGCCTAACGGTGAGATAAAAGAAAAGCAATTAAAGATCTCCGCAGAAAAAATAGAAGAACCATTTTTTCCTCCTGTAGAAGAAAACGAACTTTTAGAATTCAAATGGATGCCGGGTAAGACCGGGTACCTCGCTCTAAATTCCTTTGATAATGCTGAGATTTTGGACAAATTTCAAAAAGTCCTTCCGGAACTTTATAATGCAGAAAAATTAATAATCGACCTTCGCAATAACGGTGGTGGAAATACCGGGATTGGCCGTGATATTCTGCAATATTTTACCGGGGACCACATTTTATATGGATCCAGGTCCCGCAGCAGGTTGCACATCCCCACCCTTAAAGCCTGGGGCCGCTGGACAGGTGAAAAAGACACCTTGAATAATGAAGGAGCTACAAGAACATTTCTCGCGTTTAGAGATGAACTTTATCATCCTTTTCCATATAGCCCGGATACTATTAAATTACAGAAAGAAAGGATCGTTGTACCCACTGCCCTGCTCATTTCAAATAACACCGCATCTGCCGCAGAAGATTTTCTAATCTACGCACACAACCAGGAACATATGTTCAAGATTGGAGAACCTACTTTTGGAAGTACAGGTCAACCCCTTGTGTTTGAACTACCGGGCAACGCCTATGCCAGGATTTGCACTAAACAGGATACTTATCCGGACGGTTTGGAATTTGTGGGAGTAGGAATACAGCCGGATATTCTGGTACAAAAAACTCTCTTGCAATATATGGAGAACCAGGACCCGGCTTTGGAAAAAGCTGTAGATATTCTTCAGAAGAAATCACTGTAAACCGGGTATTATAAAAATTTTATTTTTTCTGAAGTAATACCTTCAATTTTTAATGGCATTTCTTCTGAAGACTATCAGAAAACCATATTATTTCCTGCCTAACTTTTTCGACTTTACAACAAACCTTCCGCAGTTATATAAGTACTGATCATAAAAAAAATTTGGGATACATCTATTCCGAAGAAAAACTTATTCCTAAAGCTGATTCCCGAAGCTGATTTTAAATGCAAAACTTTTCCCAAAGCCCCTCGGGATGAGAGGTAAATTTCATAGTTTCAGGGAAGTAAAAAATTTCCATCTGTAATTCGGGGAACTTATTCAATCTTAAATTTCGGAAACGGAAGGCAAGGCTAAACAGCTCAAACCGGGGGATGCCGTCGGGAATTTAACCAGGAAATGTAATTATATGGCTACAGCCCAGGACGAAGTTTTAGCACCGGAAAAGGACCAGAAGACCGGCCAGCCCCAATCCCCCAAAAGGGTGCTAAGTGCTGTAGACGCTATTGCGCTTATAGTTGGAATTGTCATTGGAGCGGGAATTTTTCGCACCCCTTCCCTGGTAGCGGGCAATGTGGAATCCGGAGGCCTTATGCTCGGTGTATGGCTCATAGGAGGAGCGGTTTCTCTCATTGGAGCCCTTTGTTATGCTGAACTTACCACTACCTTTCCAAACACCGGGGGAGATTATCATTTTTTAATGCGGGCTTTTGGAAAAAGGACCGCATTTCTTTTTGCCTGGGCAAGGATGAGTGTGATCCAGACCGGCTCTATAGCGCTCCTCTCCTTCATATTTGGCGACTACGCTACCCAGATCTTTAGCTTGGGGGAATATTCCTCTGTACTTTATGCAGGGATCATTGTCTTGCTTCTTACTGCTATAAATATTGCCGGAGTAAAAACTGGTGCGGGGGCACAAAAACTCCTCACCACTCTTGAAGTATTAGGAATTCTGGCAGTGATCATTGCAGGGTTATTCTTTGTACCTGCAGCCGGAGATGTTTCATTTTCCTTTGTTCCTGTAAACAATTCAGGAAATGCACTGGGTCTGGCCATGGTATTTGTCTTACTCACCTTTGGAGGTTGGAATGAAGCGGCTTACATCTCTGCTGAAATTCGCTCCGGAAAGAAAAAAATGGCCATGGCCCTGGTACTTAGTATTATTATAATTACCCTGGTTTACTTACTTGTAAATTTCGCTTTTTTAAAGGGTCTGGGTCTGGAAGGAATGGCAGGGTCTGATGCCGTCGCAGGAGACCTTATGGGGGCGGCATTTGGGCAAACCGGGCTGGTGCTTATTTCAGTGGTTGTTGCAATAGCGGCGATGACCTCGGCCAATGCGACAATCTTCACTGGTGCCCGTTCTAACTATGCACTGGGAAGAGATTTTAAAGCTTTTTCTTTAATGGGCAAATGGAACACCGGGGAAAGCGGACCCGTAAATGCCTTCCTGGTTCAGGGAGTCATAGCACTTATTCTGGTGAGCTTTGGGTTCTTTTCCCGGAGCGGTTTCGAAACCATGATAGATTATACCGCACCGGTATTTTGGTTTTTCCTACTCCTGGTAGGAATTGCCCTATTTGTATTAAGGAAAAAGGAACCCAATGTAGAAAGGCCTTTCAGGGTGCCACTATATCCCGTGCTGCCCCTGGTTTTTTGCCTTACCAGTGCATATCTCCTATATTCCAGTATAGCCTATACGGGCTGGGGTGCTCTTGTGGGAATCGCAGTGCTGGTAATTGGAGTTTTGGTCATGTTCCTAAAACCATCGGTTGCAAGAGAGGATAATTCAGAAAAATATAAACAGAACGGTCATTCTAAAAATGAGGATCTCGAATAATTAAAAATCATTAACCATTAAAATTCAGCTACAATGAAAAGTATTAAAACCTTAGCCGCCATATTGTTTATCGCCTTTTGGGCCGTGGAGCCGGTATTGGCGCAAAAGCCGGATGTTGTGTATGTTCCAACCCGCGAGCCGGTGGTTGATGCCATGCTTAGAATGGCAAATGTGACTTCCAACGATGTGGTTTACGATCTGGGTTGCGGTGACGGCCGTATCGTCATTCGCGCCGCGAAAAATTACGGTGCCCGCGGAGTGGGAATTGATATAGATCCTGAAAGAATTGAAGAAGCAAATGAGAATGCCAGGGAAGCCGGTGTAACCGGAGATGTGGAATTTATCCTTGGAGATCTTTTTAAAAGTGATTTTAGCGAAGCAACTGTGGTAACTCTTTACCTCCTAAGTAGCCTGAATGAGCGACTAATGCCTATTCTTATGGAACAATTAAAACCCGGAACCAGGATTGTATCACATGCCTTTAGCATGGGTGACTGGGAGCCGGAAAAAACACAGGTGGTAGATGGTGCCACCATTCACCTCTGGACCGTTCCGGCGAGAGCATCCAATGGGGCTGGGAATTGATGAGTCTGTTTTTAGAGTCTGGAGTCTGGTGTTTAGAGCCTTGGACCCCTACCACGTGGGTTGGGAATCAGAGAAAAAGTTAAGAGTTAAGAGTTAGGAGTTAAGAAATAAATATGAAGAACTTAAGGTTAAGACAAAATTCTTGGAAGGAGCTATGTGCTTTGGAATACATCATCCTGAACCTGCCAGAAGGCTGTAAAGATTTAAAATTCAATGTGGTCTGACTTCTAAACAAAAAATAAATAAAAAGAAAGAAGTCTACCAGCCCTACTTCACAACCGAAGGACAAAGCCATTTGTATCCGGCGAAAAAGCGTCCTTTGCTCCCCCTTGGGGATTAGGGGGCTTTTCCTGTTTTTTACTTTTTCAAACAACAAACAACAAACAACAAACCCTAAACTCCCCGGGCAACTGTCCACTCAACTACCTCGAAGGCAACGAACAACTAACAACTAAAGACTGAAGACTCTAGACTCACTGGCGTCCGGTAAAAATAGAATTTCCTGTTTTAATCCTGATTAGCCTTGATTCTACCTCACTCCCATTTTGATTTTTGAATTAAGGGGGCCCTATGTCAAAAAGATTAGGTGCAAGCTGTATATTTTTGGGATAAATATTAGGATCTGTTGATTTTAAAAGTAGGTCTGTAACTCTTACATAATTCATTAAATGAAGTCTGAATAGCCCACAAATAACCGAATATGATAATCTACACCGTCGAGACCCTTTTCGAGCTATTTGGACGAGTAAATCTGCTATAAGCGCACACCAGATTTGAATGCGTATTGCATTCTCATTATCGCCAATAAAGCTGGTGATCTTAAGGTTTTGCTTGAGTCTTTTAAATAAAAGTTCAATTTGCCACCGCTGCTT
>DATHWA010000203.1:0-6821 GCA_035461025.1 Gillisia sp.
ACATCATTTTCAGATAATTTCTTAACGTCGGCATATGCTAATCCTGTGTAGCAGCAAAAAATGAAGATATCCCTTACCAGATCCAAGCGGTCATTATTTATTTCTTTTTCCAACATAAGTTGAATTTCTTCCTGAGATAAAAATTCACGATCCACAATTTTCAAGGTTCCTTTCCAATGTAAAAAGGGGTCTCTCTTAATCCATTCGTTGGCAAAGGCAATACGAATGATCTTTTTAAAATTGGTAATGTATTTTAAAGCGGAATTGTGGCTACATTTTCTTTCTGTTTTTAAGTAATATTCCAGACCCGAAATAAATTTGTGGTCTACATCCTTTACAGGAATGTCCTTAATTTTATATTCCTTTTTTATATAATTTTCAATGTGCATTTTGGCAGTACGGTATCGTTCTGCTGTGCCCGCGGCAAAATCCTGGCCGATTAATCTATTAACTTTATCATTATGTTCCTGAAAGATTTCCAGAAGCATTTTATGCTTCTCCTTTTTACCTAAATAGAGCACCAGAATACTTTTCGCGGTAAAAGGCTGATTTAAGTCCATTAAAGTCTGATAACATTGATAAAGATTAATTTCTACTTTATTGAGATATTTATTTATCCTCTGTGCCTTGGTTGAATTTCCTATTGCTCTCCCTGCTGTTGGATTCCAAAGTTTTATAGGAACCTTTTGCCGCGCACTAGTTTCAGCTCTTTTTCCTTCAAAGGTAATTCTTAAGTAAATAGTTGCCTCTTCAGCATTTTTCAAATTTCTTCGGATAAAGAAAAGTGGGTACAATTTATCACTCATGACATTCGATATAAAGCGTTTATTATATCTAAAGTAGAATATTGATTTGTTTATAACAACTAGTAGATAAGCGCTTTATAAATTCACTTGACAGAATCTTCTGACAAAAGGTGCAATTTTTTTTCCAATTTTACTTACACCGAATTCTACACCGAATAAAAGGATTTTATATGCTTTTTTTTGATAATGTAAAAAATAAAAAAGCCCGAAACACCAGTGTTTTCGGGCTTTTTGTGTTAAGAAGGTAACAAACCAGCGGAGAAAGAGGGATTCGAACCCCCGGAGGTGTGACCCTCAACAGTTTTCAAGACTGCCGCATTCGACCACTCTGCCATTTCTCCTTGAGTGCCTCATCAGGTTTCCCTGATTGCGGCTGCAAATATAGAAAGCTTTTTTCTTTTCAGCCGAATTTTTCTTCAGTTTTTTTGAATAAACTGCTACTTTTTTTCCTTCGGTTTTAAGGACGCTAATGCTCAGCTCATTAGAAAAAGTTTTTTTCAGGAAAATTTATCCGCAGGCTTCAAAGCTAAAGTAACCCATCCCAAAACCGGGATTGAAAAGTCTGCTTGCAGGCGCGGGTCGTTTAGAAACGGGTTTATCCATTTTATAGCTGCTGCCTTTTTGCCTTAGCACTCTTTTGAACGTTCTGGGTTTGAATAATTTGCTCATATCTATTGGGGGTTTGGTGAAAATGTTCAGGTTTCAGATTTTACAAGTTGGGATTCCTCCGGTTTTACAGATTTTGGAGTTGCAGCTTCTTTCTTTTTCTTCTCTCTTGCCCTGCTGCTTATTATTCGCAAATAGAAGTAACCAATAATCCCTGCGAGTAGGGAAGCGGTAAGGATCCCAATTTTGGCTTGTATCATAAAGGTTTCATCCTGGAATGCCAGTTCTGTAATAAAAAGGGACATTGTAAATCCAATTGCCGCCAGGAGGCCAACGCCGGAAATATGGTGCCAGTTCACCCCTTTAGGCAAATCACCCAATTTAAAGAAAACCATAAGACGGGTGAAAAGAACCACTCCGAAGAATTTCCCCAGGATAAGGCCCAGGATAACGCCCAGCGCAACAGGACTGTGAAAAAATTGAAGGGACTCTGCAGTGATGGTTACCCCGGCATTTGCGAATGCGAATATGGGCAGGACCACAAAACTCACAAATGGATGCAGCGCATGCTCCAGGCGTTGCAGGGGAGGGGTGGCATCCTCTGCCAGGGAGGAAAACTTTTCTATAGTGTGAGAGATTTCCTGTTCAGTTTCAGGGCTATCACCCTTCTTGTCCTGTTTTATATTCCTGATCTCATTGGCAAGCCATTTAACTTTTCTAAGAAATACCGGGGTATCTATTCTTTTACTGGTAGGGATGGCAAAGGCGGCCAACACGGCCGCAATTGTTGCGTGTACTCCTGAAAGCAGGATTGCAAGCCACAAGCCGCCAATTCCCATAACTGCATAAAAAAGGGTATTTCTTACGCCAATTTGGTTTGCGCTTATAAGAACAAAAAGGAAAAAGGCTCCAAGGGCCAGGCTTTCCACAGAAACTTCAGATGTGTAAAAGAAGGCAATTACCAGTACTGCTCCCAGATCATCTACAATTGCCAGGGCTGTTAAAAACACCTTGAGGGACAATGGTACTTTATCCCCAAGCAGGTAAAGAATTCCCAGGGCAAAGGCAATATCTGTCGCCATTGGGATACCCCAGCCACTTACTGCGGGAGTTCCGGTTGTGAAGAAATAATAAATTAAAGCGGGGAAAATCATACCTCCAACTGCAGCAGAGATAGGCAGGATAGCACCACGCATCTTAGACAACTGCCCGTGCATGATCTCTCGCTTGAGTTCCAAACCTACCAGGAAAAAAAACATAGACATTAAACCATCATTTATCCAGTGCAGGAGGTTCTTTCTTACTAGAAAATCGTTGAAGCCAAAATGTATATATTGTTTCCAAAAATTATGGTAGGCTTCTGCAAGAGGGGAATTGGCAACGATCATAGCCAATAGGGCCGCAAAAATAAGAAGCAGACCTACTGAGGTTTGCCTCTCTATAAAATTTTTAATGGGTAGTAACAGGTAGATGTCCAGGCCAGATTTTTTCATCTCAACGTATTTGGTAAGACTTTGGCTTCTATTTTATATAGAATGCCTTACAAATTTATCTTAATACCCGGGGAGAAAATATGATTTTAATCAGTTATACTGAATAGAAAGATCGGAAATAAACAGGAGATTATTAAATAGTTAATCAATAATAATATTAAAACTACCAAGTAACCCGGCGATATTTTGAGATGAAAATCTGGCACGCGCCAATCTGTTTGCGGTAGGATCAATAGAAAAGTTTTGTGCTTCCCGGAAATCGGCTTTTTGTAGATCGGTTTTCTGAAAAACGGCGGCTTCCAAATTGGAATTTATAAACACGGACTCTTGCAAATTTGCTTCAGAAAAATCTACCTGTTCAAGTTTGCAGCCAATGAATTTACACCCTTTAATTTTCAGCTTAAAAAAGGAAGAAAAATTAAGGATACAATCTGTAAAGCTGAAGCTAAGGAGAAATGGATCGCACTCATCAAATCTTAACCCCATTAGTTTACAATTGCTGAAAATTACATCACGAAATGTGGTGGCCCTGATGTTGGAATTGCTAAGATCGCAATCTTTAAATTCGCATTCGCTGAAGGTGATTCCTGAAAGGTTTATTCCTGCTATTTTGCATCCGCTGAAAGTACAGGAATCATATTCACCTAAAGCTAAAGCATCTGCCGAAAAATCAACTCCTTTAAAGGTTTTGTCTGTTACGTAATTATCCATACCTAAATAATTATACTATAACAGCACTAATTCCCTGAATAGTCTTTCCAGGGTATCCTCAAGTTCACCTGAAAATCCCGGATGAGGCCTGGAGGTTTGGATTACCGAACTTCTTACAGCTGTAAGCCAGCGAAAACGGGAAGGGACATCCATGGTTGCAATGGGGCCGCCATCCTTTTCTCCTTTGCATATCTTCACAAATGATTCCAGGTTCTTTTCAATTTGTTCCAGGTCAAACTCCTCTGCCAGGCAGCGCAGTCTGGAAGGATCCAGCTGATATTTCACTTGCAGGAATTTTTCCTTTTTGCAGAAGATGATGATCCCCACATTCAGAAATTCTTCGCGCTCCACTCTTGGGAGTACACGAATTACTGCATACTCATATAAGTGCTTTTCCTGCATCCTGTGCTTCTTTTATAAAGTTATTGGAATGTGCCAGTCTATTCAGTAAAAATTGGGTGTAGGCCTCTCTAATCTCTTCTGCACTCTCATCTGTGCCTTCCCACTGCAGCCAGGTATCAGGTATCAAACTTGTAATTTCTTTTATTCGATCTTCTGTGAGCAATGCTTTGGCTTCCATATCTGCCTCCTCCAGTTTAGTTGCTTGTGGTAGTAAGACGTGGTCTTTGATAAGGGCGAAAGGGCTTACGGCATGCTTCTCACGGTTGGTCCAGGAATGGTGAAAATAAAGTGCCGCGCCGTGATCTATAAGCCAAAGCTCTTTGTTCCAGATGAGCATATTGGTATTTCTGAAGGTGCGGTCTACATTGGTAATAAACGCATCCAGCCACACGATCTTTGAAGCAAGGACGGGATCCACCTGGGTCACCACAGGGTCAAAAGTGATGGCTCCGGAAAGAAAATGCAGTGCCAAATTTAATCCCTGACTGCCCTGTAACAAATCCTGGATTTCTTCATCACCTTCGGTACGGCCGAAAGCTTCATCCAGATTAGCAAAGACAAGCTCCGGAACTTTCAGGCCAAGAGCACGGGCAATTTCCCCGCCAATCAATTCGGCTATAAGTGCCTTGACACCGTGACCGGCACCACGAAACTTCAGAACATATTTAAAATCGTCATCTGCTTCAGCAAGGGCGGGGAGAGAACCACCTTCTCTCAAAGGGGTGATGTAGCGGGTTACAGTGACTGTTCGGAGGCTGATATTACTATCCATAAATGATCTTGAACTGAAACCGTAAATTTAGCCAAAATAAAAAGCTAAACCGCACTAGAGGAAAAGAAAGCAGTATGGTTTATTTTTTAAGACGTGTACCGCCATAAATTTTCGCAAATTCCCCCCCACCATTAAAACCTAAAGCCAGGGTCAAAACCAATTTTTGACTTCGTTCAACAAAACATAAACAGTGTTAAACAATTTATAAGAAGTTTAAATCATGATAGGTTTGCAGATTATAAACTCAAATCAAAACTAATTTATGAAGAACTTCAACTTTTTCTATTTGCTGTTTAGTATGCTGGTAATAACCGGTTGCAGCAGCGATGATGATTTACCTACTGAAATGGAACCACAGCCAACAGGAAATGTCACAACTTATGATCTTTCATCTGTTGCTGTTCCTGGAATAATGGGAACAGCTACATTTATTGAAAATGATGACAATTCAGTTACTGTAGAACTGGATATTCAAAATACTCCCGATGGCGGAAGTCATCCGGCACATATTCATTACAACACAGCTGCAGAAGGTGGAGATATAGCAATTTCCCTTGCACCGGTAGATGGATCTACAGGCTTTAGTAGCATTACCTTTACTGCAGAAGATGATGGTACACCTGTAACCTATGATCAATTGATGGATTATGACGGTTATATAAATGTGCACCTTAGCGCAGATGAATTAGGTACTATTGTAGCCCAGGGAGACATAGGTCAAAATGAATTGACCGGGGAATCTAAAACCTATAACCTCGAAACAAAAGACGTTGACGGAATAAGTGGTACAGCAAATTTTGAAAAACGTGCAAATGGAGAGGCGCTGGCAACTCTTAATCTGGAGAACACACCCGATGGTGGAGAACATCCTGCGCATATTCATATGAACACAGCTGTAGAAAGTGGGGGGATTATTTTCACTTTTAATCCGGTGAATGGAACTACAGGAATGAGTATGACCAACGTTGCCTCCCTGGATGATGATACTCCTTTTATGTTTGATGATGTTATGGACGTGGATGGATACATCAATGTTCATTTGAGCGCAGAGGATCTTGGTACTATTGTGGCCCAGGGTGACATAGGACAGAATGAACTCACCGGGGAATCCAAAACCTATAACCTTGAAACAAAAGATGTAGACGGAATTAGCGGTACAGCTACTTTTGAGGAGCGTATGAATGGACAGGCTCTTGCAACTCTAAATCTTGATAACACTCCTGATGGTGGAGAACATCCAGCCCATATTCATATGAATACTGCTGTGGAAGGTGGAGGAATTATTTTCACTTTTAATCCTGTGAATGGAACTACCGGAATGAGTATGACCAATGTTGCTGCTTTGGATGATGAAGCTGCATTTGGGTATGATGATGTTATGGAGGTTAATGGATACATCAATGTACATTTAAGTGCAGATGATCTTGGGACTATCGTGGCCCAGGGTGACATAGGACAGAATGAACTAACCGGGGAATCTAAAGTATATATGCTGGATTCAAAAGATGTTGACGGAATTAGCGGTACAGCTACTTTTGAAGAACGTATGAATGGACAGGCTCTTGCAACTCTAAATCTTGAAAACACTCCTGATGGCGGAGAACACCCTGCGCATATTCATATGAATACTGCTGTGGAAGGTGGAGGGATTATTTTCACTTTCAATCCGGTGAACGGTACTACCGGAATGAGTATGACCAATGTTTCTGCTCTTGATGATGAAACTGCATTTGGATATGATGATGTACTGGAAGTTGATGGGTATATCAATGTACATTTAAGTGCAGAGGATCTTGGTACTATTGTGGCCCAGGGTGACATAGGACAGAATGAACTTACCGGGGAATCAAAAACCTATAATCTTGAAACAAAAGATGTAGACGGAATTAGCGGTACAGCTACTTTTGAAGAACGTATGAATGGACAGGCTCTTGCAACTCTAAATCTTGATAACACTCCTGATGGTGGAGAACATCCAGCCCATATTCATATGAATACTGCTGTGGAAGGTGGAGGAATTATTTTCACTTT
>DATHWA010000204.1:0-2089 GCA_035461025.1 Gillisia sp.
CTAAGGGTTCCGCTTCGGGAAGAGGCCACCTTTAAAAAGACTACGGAAAAGACTATCACTCGTACTAATATTATAAGTGGCTGGCGAAATGACTATATCAACCTCCGAATCATTTTTAGTATCATAAAAATTGCGCGGGAATGTTATAAAGATCCTGTGGATGTGCTTCGCGGACTTTAATACCTGATAGACCTCAGAAAAAAATTCCTTGGAGATTTTAAATTGAGAAAAACAGTGCAGGTTGATGGCAAATATTATCGATACCTGTACGGTCCGGGTTGGAAGAGTGATACATTCAAAAAATTTATGGTAAGTCAGCTCAATGATTTTAAGCCTGTGGAGCAGGAAACCTATAGGTTTAATAATGTCATTATGGCTATTACAAAAAAATGTTCTCTCCAGTGCGATCATTGTTTTGAATGGGAGAGTTTGAATAAAAAGGAAAACCTTTCTACTGCTGAACTTATAGAGATTGTCCAGAAGCTTCAAGGGCAGGGGGTGAGTGAAATACAATTTTCAGGTGGGGAACCAATGCTGAAAGTTGACCGGATCATTGAGATCCTCAATTCAGCCGATAAAAGGTCGACTACCTTCTGGATCGATACTTCGGGATTTAAATTCACAGAAGAGAACGCGAGGCGATTAAAGGAGGCGGGGCTTAAAGGTGTTTTTGTTAGCCTGGATCATTTTGATCCTGAAGTTCATAACAAATTCAGGGGCTTTAAAGATGCTTTCTCGTGGGCAGAAACAGCTGTAAGGAATGCACTGGAGCAGGGTTTCGTTGTGTCTCTATCAGTATGCATCACAAGAGAATTTGCCACCCGTGAGAACCTTATAGCATATATGGAAATGGCGAGGGAAATGGGTGTGGCCTTTGTCCAGTTTCTGGAACCCAAAGCTGTGGGGCATTTCGCCGGAAAAGATGTTCTCTTACATCCGGAACATCTTGAGATCGTGGAAGAAATTTATACTGAATTCAATTTCTCTTCCAATTATCTTTCTTACCCAATTATTACTTACCACGGTTATTATCAGCGCCGGCATGGGTGTTTCAGTGGTGGATATAAAGGATTTTATATCGATACAGATGGTGACATCAATCCGTGTCCATTCTGTCAAAAAAAATCGGGTAACCTTCTGGATGGGGATCTGGAAGCAACCCTTACTTCGCTTAAGAATTCCGGATGCATTGATTATTCCAGGTTTTCTTAATGATTTTTATTCGGATAGTTATGAAGCGAATTCCTCCATTAAAAACGCTAATTATGGGTTTAATTTCCCTGCTGGCTATCAACCTGGCATTGGGACAGGAAAAATTTAATATCGCAGCAGGACTGGGCCACCCGGAGCTTATCAATTTGGGGCTCCGTTACCAGATGGGACAATCGCAACTTGGCATTAGCGCGGGTATTTTTCCCGGCGAATATGAAGATGCGTATTCGGTAGGAGGAGATTATTATTACCATTTTGGAGAGACATCTGTATTATCAACCAGACGGCCCTGGTATGGCAGGCTTGGCATTTATCAATTAAGGCTTGAAACCGAATACGAAAAAAGGAAATACCTGTTACTGGTTCCGCGGATAGGCAAGGACTTCAATCTCTCCCCCAAACTGGGTATAGCAGCAGATGCCGGGGTTTCCCTGGTCCTTAACCGCGAGGAAGAAGGATTTTTTGATGAAACAGCTGGGATCAGCGATCTTATTTTTAGCATTGGGTTTAGTTTGTTTTACCGGCTGTAAGAAAAGAATCAAGAGACAAGAATCAAGAGACAAGACTAAAGAGAAGGGAGGAGAATAGAGAGAAGAGAATAAAGAGAAGAGAGAAAAGTTATGAGTTATGAGTTATGGGGTTAAAAAGCACCAAATTCCAAGCACCAAATTCCAAGTGCCTTCTAAGGGTAAAAGGTCTAAGGTTGATGATAAGAAGTCCTATTAAAAAAGAGTCTGGAATCTAGAATCTAGAGCCTGGACTTGTTTCTGGAAAGCGAGATTAATTTTTAAATTCCAAGTACCAAATTCCAAATATCAATTCGGAATATTACAATCTCGGGACTAAGAATCTCCTCCCTCTCCATTTTTTTTCAACC
>DATHWA010000205.1:0-16250 GCA_035461025.1 Gillisia sp.
GGACAAAGCAATATATTAAATGCTAAAACGCCAGATCAAATTGGGCAGGTTTCGAATGCTGAAATCAATGTGGAAAGAAAAGCCAAACCATTAAAATATGGCTATGTTGAGGATCGTGATATTCTGTGGTCTAAGAATATATGGGAAACCATTGACCTTAATGAAAGGGTTAACTTTCCTTTATACTATCCAATAGACACCATTAATATTGGAAGTGGAAGAAGAGCTTTATACGATGTTCTTGTAGGAGCAATTAGAAACGGAAAGATCAAGAATATTTATGCAGATTCTTACTTCACAGAGAAAAGAACCCTTCAGGACATTAGTGCTGCACTTTCAAAAGTTGATACTACAGATCTTGGGATCGAGCAATATAATGCAGGGGAAGAAATAGACCCTCAGTTTATTGATCGCAGGGATCTCTCTGCAGCAGATATCGTGGAATACCGTATTCGCGGAATGTGGTATTTCGATAAACGCCAGTCAGAATTAAAATACAGGTTATTAGGTATTGCACCAATGGCCCCGGATGTTAACTTCCTTGATGATGATGAGATGCCACCGGTGGAGTTATTTTGGGTATGGTTCCCGGATGCAAGAGAAGTTCTTTTTGAGCACCAGGCCTACACAGGAGGTAATAATTCCCAGGCTGTGACCTTTGACCATCTTTTAAATTCACGAAGATTTAATGCAGTGATCTATAAAGATGAAAATGTACAGGGAGACCGTTCTGTAGATGATTATATAACTGAAAGCGCCTTTATGCGTCTCCTGGAGTCTGAAAGGATCAAGGAACAAATTAGGAACTTTGAACAGGATATGTGGAATTACTAGTTCTGCATTATAAATAATTTAAAACGCTCCGCTAATCCCGGGGCGTTTTTTAATTTCAGCAATATGACAGACTATATTATAGTTGGTGCCGGATTAAGCGGAATCGCTTTGGCAGAGGAACTAACAAAAAGGGGAAAGACTATAAAAGTATTTGATGATAACTCACAATCATCCTCTACAGTGGCAGGTGGGGTCTTTAACCCGGTAATCCTGAAAAGATTTACCCTTGCCTGGAATGCAGCTATTCAACTGGAAACCGCCATTCCATTTTACAAGGAGCTGGAGGAAAAATTGGGTGTGACTCTGGTAGAGGAATTGCCAATATACCGCAAATTTAATTCAGTCGAGGAACAGAATAACTGGTTCGCAGCAGCCGACAAGCGTAACCTTGCTCCATTTCTTGATACACAGCTTAGACAGGAACTTAATCCATGCCTTCCATCCCAGCATTCCTTTGGGAGGGTAAAAGGCACAGGGAGGATCAATACAGGTCTACTTTTGGAAAGGTATAGACAACTCTTGAATGAACAAGACGGCTTTTCTTCTGAAAAATTTGATTATGACAAACTGGAACTTTCACCTGAGGGTGTAAAATACGGAAGGCACGAGGCTCGCAGGATTATTTTTTGTGAAGGTTTTGGATTAAAGAAGAATCCGTATTTCAGCTTTTTGCCTCTTTACGGAAACAAAGGGGAGTACATTATTATAAAAGCGCCTGCACTTAAACTTGAGGTGGCGGTAAAATCTTCAGTTTTTATTCTGCCCCTTGGAGATGACCTTTATAAGGTGGGAGCGACATATAACAATCAGGATACTTCAGAAGTGCCAACAGAAGAGGCAAGGGAAAGTCTTTTGAAAAAACTTTCAGAAATGATCACCTGTGGCTTTGAAATTGTAGATCAGGTATCGGGAATTCGTCCTGCAACTAAAGACAGAAAACCCATAGTTGGCAGGCATCCGGAGCTTGCTCATTTATATTGTTGCAATGGCTTTGGAAGCAGGGGAGTCCTTATGGCTCCCTGTATAGCAAAAGAACTGGCAGCTCATCTGGAAGAAGGGAAACCGCTTGATCCTGAAACAGATCTCGTTCGATTCCTGAAATAGTGTGACCGTTATTAAAACTCTGGTTATGAGATTAGCTTTTTTTCTGCTTCGGCTGTTCCTTATAATTCAGAAATAAGTTGATCCAAATGTTTCGGGAAAGTCGAATAATCACAGGCATAAATACTATAAGGGTTGCTGTTATCGCAATAAAGGTGGTAACAAGTCCCCCGCCAAAGAAAAAATAAGTAATAATAAAGGCGGCAACTGCAAAAGCTACCCCCAGGGCATAACTCACATACATAGCACCAAAGAAAAAGGAGGGTTCCATTTTATATTTGGTCCCGCAGTGGGAACAACGTTCGTGCATATCAAAGAGACGGGTCATTTTATAAGGATTGGATTCTTTGTACATGCTTTCTTCCTGACATACAGGACATGTGCCCGTAAATATACTGTAGAGCTTAGTGCCCTTTAAGAAACTCATTTCTATTTTTTTAGCAACACAAAAATAGGCATCTTTGCAAAAATATTTGAGGTATAATGCTTAACATTCATAATTTATCGATCTCATTTGGCGGGGAGACCTTGTTTGATGAAATAACCTTCAGGCTTGGTGCCGGAGACAGGGTAGGACTTATTGGAAAGAACGGAGCCGGGAAATCGACTATGCTTAAGATCCTTGCGGAAGAGCAGGAGCCGGATACAGGCCAAATTGCTAAGGACAAAGAACTTAAGATTGGCTTTCTAAAACAGGATATAGATTTTGTCCAGGGCCGTACCGTAATAGAAGAAGCTCAACAGGCCTTTGTAGAAATTAAAGCCATTGAGAAAAAAATAGATCACATTAATGAGCAGCTGGCCACCAGGACAGACTATGAAAGTGAAAGCTATTCACAACTCATCCAGGACCTTAGTGAGATCACTCACACCTATGAGATCATTGGTGGGTATAATTACCAGGGAGAGACTGAGAAGGTCCTTATGGGGCTAGGGTTTGAAAGGAGCACTTTTAATAAGGTTACAGATACCTTTTCCGGTGGATGGAGAATGCGTATAGAACTTGCGAAACTCCTTTTGCAGAGCAATGATATTCTGCTATTGGATGAACCTACCAACCATTTGGATATTGAGTCTATCATCTGGCTGGAATCTTTCCTGAATAACTATCCGGGTTGTGTGATCATAGTTTCTCACGATAAGATGTTCCTTGATAATGTTACCAACAGGACTATTGAGATCTCTCTTGGGAAGATCTATGATTATAAAAAGCCCTACTCTCAATACCTTATTCAAAGGGATGAATTAAGAGAGCAGCAACTCGCTTCCCAAAAGAACCAGGAGAAGCAAATCGAGCAAACGGAGAAACTTATAGAAAAATTCCGTGCCAAAGCATCAAAGGCATCTATGGCCCAGTCGCTTATCAAGAAACTTGATAAGATAGACAGGATCGAGGTGGATGAAGATGATAATGCGGTGATGAACGTGCGTTTTCCAATTTCTATTCAACCAGGAAAGGTTGTGATTGAGGCAGAAAATATAGGGAAAAAGTACGGGGATTTAATGGTGCTTGAACATATTGACCTTTTAATAGAACGTGGCAGCAAAATCGCATTTGTCGGTCAGAACGGGCAGGGAAAATCTACGCTGGCCAAGATCATTGTGGGTGAGATCTCCCATACAGGGAATTTAAAGCTGGGTCATAATGTTCAAATAGGATATTTTGCACAGAATCAGGCAGAGTATTTGGATGGGGAGAAGACCGTTCTTGATACTATGATTGATGCGGCAAATGAGAAAACCCGAAGTAGGGTAAGAGATATGCTGGGGTCGTTTTTATTTAGAGGTGATGAAGTAAGTAAGAAAGTTAAAGTACTCTCAGGAGGAGAACGTAACAGGCTTGCATTATGTAAGCTTTTACTACAGCCTTTTAATGTGCTTATAATGGCTGAGCCTACCAATCACCTGGATATTAAATCCAAAAATGTACTAAAAGAGGCACTTAAGAGTTTTGAAGGTACGCTTATATTGGTTTCTCACGATAGGGATTTTCTTCAAAATCTTACCAGTACTGTATATGAGTTTAAGAATCACCGTATCAAAGAGTATCTGGGAGATATAGATTTCTACCTGCAGCAGCGCAATGTGGAAAATATGAGGGCTATTGAGAAACGGGATAAAGTTCAAAAAGAAGATTCCCGCAACAATGACAGCAAGCAAGCCTATAACGACCAGAAAAAAATAAAGTCGCTTAGCAATAAATTAAGCAATACTGAAGCAAAAATAGGAAAGCTGGAGAAGGAACTTAAGGCCAAAGATGAAGAAATGGCTGCCAATTATGAAAAGGCTATGAGTAAACCTAACTTTCTGGAGAATTACCAAAAGAAGAAAAAAGAACTTGAACAGCTTATGAAATCCTGGGAGGTTTTACAGGAAGAGTTGGAGGGAATAAGTTAGGATATTGATATTTGTTCAATATTTATCCATTTTAGATTAAACGCTTTCTCTTTTCAGAAGTCTAAAGCACAACTAATATTATTTCATGCGTAAGATCGTACTCTCCGTAATAGGAGTTTTGCTCGTTATAGCTGCCCTGTTTGGTGCTAAAGCTATTATAGACAGTAATACAGTGGAAAGGCCACCACAAGCCAAGGTGGTGAAGACAGTATTTATAGATACCGTTCAAAATCACACTGTTCCCATAGTTATTCCTGCTAATGGAACCGTTACAGCACTTAATAAGACCGAACTTTTTTCTGAAGTTGAAGGCGTTTTCAGGAGCAGTAGTAAACCATTCAGGCCCGGGCAACAGTACAACAGGGGACAGGTGCTTCTTAATCTTGATGCATCAGAATTTGTTGCCAATGTAAGGTCTGCCCGCAGTGAGCTTTATAACAGTATAACCGCGATTATGCCGGATCTTCGACTTGATTATCCGGAGTTGTACCCCAAATGGGAGGAATATCTCAATAATTTTGATGTAAACCGCAACCTCGCGCCCTTACCGGAAACTGAATCCAATCAGGAAAAATATTTCATTGCCGGGAGAGGAATTGTTTCTGCATATTATAATATTAAAAATCTGGAGGCCAGGTTAAATAAGTTTAACGTGGTAGCTCCATACAATGGAGTACTTACGGAAGCTTCTGTCACCGTAGGCTCTCTTATAAGGCCGGGACAAAAACTGGGAGAATTTATTGATCCTACAGAGTTTGAACTGGAAGTAGCTATTAGGAAATCTTTTAGTGACTTACTGCAGCCTGGGGAAAGTGTAACCCTGACCAATCTTGAGAGAACCCAGACTTTTGAAGGCACAGTAAGCCGGATCAATAGCAGGATAGATCAGGAATCGCAAACTATTCAGGTCTTTATTAATATTAAGGATGAAAATGTACGGGAGGGAATGTACCTGGAAGCCCAGCTTGAGGCTCGTAATGTAGAAGATGCCATTGAAATCCCCCGGGAGTTGCTTGTAAACCAAAATAAAGTATATGTTGTTAGGGATGAAACCCTGGTGCTGGTTGAGGTTGAACCTGTATATAATTCTTCAGAAAAAGTTGTGATAAAAGGGTTACAGGATGGTGCCTTTTTAATTAGTTCACCTGTTCCCGGAGCCTATTCCGGGATGTTGGTAGAGATAAGTGAAACGCCAAACCCGGTTAAATCCCGCGCAAATTGAGACAGATAATAAGTTACTTTATCAAGTATGAGGTCGCGGTTAATGTCGTGGTCTTTGCTTTTATCATTTTTGGGATTGTTGGGATCCTGAACATGAAATCTTCCTTTTTTCCCCTGGAAGAATCCCGAATTATCAATATTAATGTAGCATACCCGGGATCCTCACCGGAGGAAATTGAAGAAGGTATTATCTTAAAAATAGAGGACAATCTAAAAGGTTTAATTGGAATAGACAGGGTAACCTCTGTAGCAAGGGAAAGTGGTGGTTCTATAACAGTTGAGATAGAACAGGGGGAGAATATTGATGTGATTCTTTCTGAGGTTAAGAATGCCGTAGACAGGGTGCCAAATTTCCCCACCGGAATGGAGCCCCTGGTTGTTGCTAAGGAAGAGCGGGTGCGTCCAACGATAAGTTTTGCGGTGAGCGGGGAGAATATTCCGCTGGCCACGCTTAAGCAAATTGCGCAGCAAATAGAGAATGATATGCGGGCCATTGATGGGATCTCGCAAATCGAAATTTGGGGCTATCCTGAAGAAGAGATAGAAATTGCAGTTAGACAGGATGACTTACTTGCGTACAATTTAAGTTTCGAGGAGGTAGCGGCAACTGTCGCCAATGCAAATATCCTTACTACCGGCGGGACGATTAAAACATATGCTGAAGATTACCTTATCCGGGCCAACAATAGATCCTATTATGGTGATGCCTTTAATGATCTCGTTGTAAGATCCAGCCCTACTGGTCAAACGATTAGGCTAAGGGACGTTGCAGTAGTAAGGGATAGGTTTTCTGAAACTCCCAATGCGCTGTACTTCAACGGAAATATGGCGGTAAACGTGAACATAAGCAATACAAATAACGAAGACCTGCTTTCTACTGCAGAAAAGGTAAATGCTTATGTAGTAGATTTTAATGAAAAGAATTCCAACATCCAGCTTAATGTGGTGAGCGATTCATCTATTACCTTGAATCAGCGTACCCAACTATTGCTGGAGAATGGATTTGTAGGGATCCTTTTGGTATTGCTGTTTCTTTCATTTTTTCTGAATACCCGTCTGGCTTTCTGGGTTGCTTTCGGTTTACCGGTAGCTTTCCTGGGGATGTTCATTTTCGCTTCTCAGTTTGGGGTTACCATTAACGTGCTTTCCCTTTTTGGGATGATCATAGTAATTGGGATCCTGGTAGATGACGGGATTGTGATTTCAGAAAATATTTATCAGCATTATGAAAAAGGTAAAAATCCTGTTCAGGCTGCGATAGATGGAACTATGGAAGTGGTTCCGCCGGTAATTTCAGCAATTATTACAACGGTTCTGGCTTTTGGGACCTTCCTGTTTCTGGACAGCAGGATAGGTGAATTTTTTGCCGAAGTTTCCACGGTAGTAATCCTTACTCTAATTGTTTCCCTTGTGGAGGCATTTATAATTTTGCCCGCTCATATTGCACATTCCAAGGCCCTTGTTCGGGATGATGGGAAGAAGAAAAAATCTAAAATAGACAGGTTTTTTCATTACCTGCGTGGGTTTAACCGCACAGGGGACAAGATAATGGCTTATATGCGTGATACTACTTATAGCCCGGCTTTGAGATTTGTCTTGAGGCAGCCTATAATGAGTTTATCAATTATTCTGGTGTTCCTCATACTTACCATAGGTGCAATTGGAGGCGGCTGGATAAGGCTTACCTTGTTCCCCAGTATTGCCAGTGACAGGGTTTCTATTGACCTTTTGATGGCAGAAGGGACAAATCCTGCAAAAACAGATTCTATTATAAGCATGGTGGAGCAGGCTGCCTGGAGGGTCAATGATGATTTCACCGCCCGCCAAACAGGCAATAAACCGGTGGTTGAGAATATCATTAAGCGGGTAGGGCCGGGGAATAATAAAGCTTCCCTGCAGGTTAACCTACTGCCGGGTGAGGAAAGGGATTTTGCATCACCGGATATTACCAATGCTATTAGGGATGAAGTAGGTCCTGTTTTTGGAGTTGAGAGCCTCACCTTTGGATCAGGAGGGAATTTTGGTGGAAGCCCGGTTTCTGTTTCGCTGCTAGGAAACAATATAGCAGAGCTGGAAGCGGCGAAGGAGGAACTTAAACAGAATTTTGAAAACAATACTTTATTAAAGGATGTTACAGATAATGATCCAAAGGGGATCAAGGAAATTGATATTAAGCTGAAGCAGAATGCCTACGCTTTGGGCCTTGATCTAAATAATGTGATGCGGCAGGTTCGTAATGCGTTCTTTGGTACCCAGGCGCAGAGATTTCAAAGGGGGCAGGATGAAGTTAGAGTTTGGGTACGCTATGATCTTGATGAGCGTTCGTCAATTACAAAGCTGGATGATTACAGGATCATTACCCCTGCGGGTAACCGGGTTCCTTTCCGGGAGATCGCAGATTACGAAATCATTAGGGGAACAGAGTCTATAAGCCATCTTGAGGGGATGAGAGAGATAAGGGTTAGCGCAGATATGGAAGACCCCAATGGTAGTGCTACAGATATACTTTTTGATATCCAGAGCAATGTGATGCCGGATCTTTTGAATAAATATCCGTCGCTTTCGGTTTCTTATGAGGGACAAAACAGGGAAGGGAACAAGCTAACCAATTCAGCTAAAAAAGTTTTACCTATTGTTTTGTTCCTTATTTATGCTACAATAGCATTTACATTCAGGAGTTACAGTCAGCCGTTTTTACTTATGCTTATGATACCATTTAGTGTCATTGGAGTCGCATGGGGACACTGGATACATGGATTTCCAATTAATTTTCTTTCAGCTCTTGGAATTATAGCCCTTATTGGGATCATGGTAAATGATGGCCTGGTACTTATAGGAAAGTTCAATAATTTTCTATTGGAGGGAATGAAATTTGAAAAAGCATTGTATGAAGCCGGAAGATCCAGGTTCAGAGCTATATTTCTAACTTCCCTGACCACAATTGCTGGACTCGCCCCTTTAATATTTGAAAAAAGCAGGCAGGCACAATTTCTTAAACCTATGGCAATTTCCATTGCATATGGAATAGGGATAGCGACTATTCTTACTCTATTGCTACTACCTTTATTTCTAGCTTTGAGTAATTACACAAAAGTTGGGGCAATCTGGCTGGCTACAGGGAAAAAGGTGGAGAATGAAGAAGTGGAAAGGGCTATTAAAGAACAAAAAGAAAAAGAATCACATGCAGAGAGTGTTTAGATCATCCCTCCTATTCCTTTTCCTTATCTTTTCAGGTGCTACATACGGGCAAACCCGTGTGATTAGTAAAGAGGAAGCAATTATTAAGACCTTGGAGAACAATTATGGAATACGTATGTTCCAAAATATGGTGGAGATTGCAGATAATAGTCAGAGTATATTAAATAGCGGTTATTTGCCCAGTATTACCGGGTTGGCCGGATCAGGTTATAATATAGAGGATATTAATGCTACCCTACAGGGAGGCGAAGAGCGCATTGTAGACGGAGCCAAAACAAATAGATATAATGCCTCTGTGAACGTAAATTACACACTGTTTGACGGTCTTGGAAGGTGGTATAATTTCAAGCAACTTAAGGAACAGTATAATCTTACAAAGCTGGAGGCACGAGAAACCATAGAGAATACCATTCTGCAATTGCTTACCGTATATTTCGAGGTGGCAAGGCTTACAGAGAATGTAGAGGTACTGGAAGAAACTCTGGAAACCTCCAGGGAAAGGATCACCCGGGCTCAATATCAGTTTGAATATGGGCAGGCCAACAGGTTGGGTGTTCTTAATGCTGAAGTGGATGTGAACAATGACAGTATTCTTCTACTTAATACCCGGCAACAACTAGCCAATACCAAACGGGATTTAAATGTGATCCTAAATGAGCAGGAGATCCCACTGGAGAATTTTATAGTTGACACTACTGTAACTTTTATTAATAAATTGGCCCTGGAGACCTATTTAAATGAAGCAAAGTTCAACAATGTTTCTCTGTTGCAGGCAGAGAGTGCCATCACTATCTCAGATTATGCCATTAAGGTAAGCAGGAGCGGTTATTTGCCTACCGTAGATCTTTCCGGGTCTTATGGATGGAACACTGCCAACCTGCCGGCTACCTCCTTTGTACAGTCCAGTACAGTGTTAGGCTACGGGGCTGGAGTTAACCTTTCCTGGGATCTTTTTGACGGGGGGACTACACTTACCAATGTGAGAAATGCAAAAATTAGGTTAGAGAATGAGGAACTGCTTCGGGAACAAATATTGCTGGAGGTAAATCGCGATATCGCCAATGCGCTTGGGGATTATGAGAACAAGCGAATTATTTATGAGGTACAGGAAAAGAATGTACTTACCAATGAAAATAATTTTGAACGCTCCGAGGAGCAATTCAAAGTTGGGCAAATAACCTCTATTGAATTTAGGCAGGCCCAAATCAACCTTATCAATGCCCGCACCAGTAAGAATCTTGCCAAATATGACGCAAAACTCGCAGAACTACAGGTGTTGCAACTTACAGGGCAGTTGTTAAACGTGGAGCTCTAAATATACTTCCTATGTTAGAACATTTTTTTCAATGTCCATATTGTTGGGAGGAGATCTCAATGTTATTAGATCCTTCCTTAACCAGCCAATCCTACGTGGAGGATTGTGAAATATGTTGTAACCCAATCCAGATACGAGTCGAGTTTACAGATAACGATCTTCTTACTTTTTCTGCAAATAGCATAGAACAATAGTTTAATTTAACTTTCTATTTAATTGAAATGTAAGGCGTTTAGCTATTTTTAATGAAAAGAACAATTGTCTATGGTGTCAACTTTTGAATTTTCTGATGATGTTGTGGGTATAATGATAGATTCCAATGTAGATAGCAAGGTGCTGGACGAGGTTCATAAGATCATAGAAGAGAGATTTGACATGAAAAAACCGATGAATCTTTTTGTTGAAATTAAGCAGGGAGTGGATATTCCTGTTCAAATTATAATGAAAGATCTAATTTTTAAATTGAAGAATGCCGGCAGATTCCGAAAAATTGCAGTGGTCACGAGCCCCGGGATTTTTCAGAAAGTAATGAAGGTCAAGGATTTATTGATGGATGCGGAAGTGGAGGTGTTTACTCACAAAAATCGCATTGCTGCAATGAACTGGATAGCCGAATAATTTTTTAAAATTTGTTTTGTCAAAGTCGAAATCGGTTGTATATTTGCCATCCGATAACGCAATAACAATGCTTATCGCAAGTTCTTAAAAAATTATTTTTACAATATCCAGGCACAGGGTCTCGGTTTTATTGTAAGCATTAAAGATATATCGCGGGATAGAGCAGTAGGTAGCTCGTCGGGCTCATAACCCGAAGGTCACTGGTTCGAGTCCAGTTCCCACTACTAGAAAAAAAGGCTTCACAGAAATGTGAGGCCTTTTTTTATTGCTATGAGTACCGAATAGTTTTAGTTTTCATTAATCAATTTTATTTAATATTAGTTACCCGTATTTGGGCTTAGGCAATGATAGGGAGTTTAATATTAGCTTTTGACAGGTTTGCTTCTTCGGCTAATTGTTCTTTAACCCCTCAATATTATCATTTTGCCTGTAATCAATCCATTCTTGTCAAAAATCAGAAATGTAAACCAGGTGTTTAAAATTCCTGAAAGGTTTTGACCGGCTTAGAGCTGAAAATAATTTTAGTCTAAAATACTTCGATCTGGGAAACAAAAGCTTCAATACAGCGAACAAACTAATAGAATCCAATGGCTCAATTTAAATATAATCGTCACTCTTACCTGTAAGGTTATCAATTAAGTCTTGCCATTATTCTTCTACAAAGTGCTTAAAAACAAAAGTGGTCTGGCTCAAAAATAGGGATACTTTGTATGGAAGTTGTCTACTTAATTCCATACTAATGCGGGGAAATTTATTCCTTTTCTCTTTTAAACAAAATCAAAGTCCTCATAGTGGATGTTTTTTCTATTTATATTCAGTTTTTTGCTGGCCAGTAACAAAGTTTTTCTCATTTCTCTGGGGCCGCAGATGAATATATCTTTCATTATAATATCTTCCACATCACTCAGTTTGATAAATCCCTGCACATCGCTACAAATAAGATGCATGTGGACCGCAGGCATCACCTTTTGCAACTCCTGAAAGATGGAGGTATGGGTAGCTTCTGAAGGGTGGTTCACACAATAAAATATCTCCACCTTTAAATCAATGGAGGGGTGTTTAATCAGGTCATTCGCCCAACTAATAAACGGTGCAATCCCCACCCCGCCTCCTATCCATACCTGATTGTGGGAGGCGTTTTTGTAATCAAACCTTCCATAAGGGCCTTCTATTAATCCCAGTGCGCCCGGCTGCAGCTTGTCGTACAACTCATTGGTGTAATCGCCCAACGCTTTAACCATAATAAAAATGTTGCCATTTTCTTTTACTTTTGTGAGGGTATAAGGATGCTCTTCCCTTGATATATGCGGCGATTTAAAACTGAAGAAGCAAAATTGGCCCGGAATAAATCTGACTCTTCCACTCAATGGACTAAGCTCAATCTCCATCACTTTTTCATTCAAACGATTTATTTGAGTAACCCGGTATCCGAACTTTTTTTTAACGAAGTTAAACAAGAGTGTCTTATAAGTCCAGGCAATGCAGGCTGCAATTGAAAGTGACCATATATAAATTTTCAGCACTATATTTCCAAAAATTGTGGAATCTGTGAGTAATATATGGACCACTGCAGCAATAAAAAAAACGCCAAGTAACTTATGTGAATATTTCCACCAGTGATAGCGAAGCCTGACTATGAGGGTAAAAAACATCAACACCACTACGCCCCACATAGCCCAGCTTCCAATATTGATTTCCATTCGCCTATGCACAGGAAAAAGAAACCAAAGCGCTTTAGAAACATCTTCCGGCACCCAGCGCAACGCCAGCAGCAAAGGATGAGCTACCATGAATAACAGCGCCACCCGTGCCATATTGTGGTGTGCATGATATACTTTATCCAATCCCCCGAACAAATCCTCCAGTATGTTTAAGCGGGTAGACAGCACAAAACTAAGGGCAAAAAATGAAAAGCCCAGCAAGGCGGTAATTTGACTTCCATAGACATAGAAAGGCTTAAAGTTATGTTTGACGGTTGTTTCAGGATAGGACATCCACCATAGAGGAAGGGCCAGGAGAGCAACAGCCCAGAAAAGATAAACTCCGGAATAATGACTCGTTTTATTCATAAACCATTTTTATCTTATGATAAGCTGTCTGATTTTTGGGGAGGGTTAGACTTGTTGTTAAGATAGAGGTTAATTGTTAACAAAACTAATTTCCCCAATTTCATACATGTCAATTTTAATAACGAAAATCGCAATCAAAGTGAGGCCAGTAGACTTCTATTAATGCTTAAACAAAAATGTACTGACTCATTGTTATACGAGTATGCTCAGCGGGATTCTCAGGTTTTACTGAAAATAAGAAAAGCGTTTGCATAAGAAATTTCGAAAGAACTCTTTAATTATTTCAATTTTCTTTATTTATAATATATCGCCATAGATATGTGATATAATCAGAAGCCATTAAAGAATTTTGGAACAGTTAGATTAAAAAAGCTATAGAATAAAAATCAAAAAGACTGTGTCGATATTTCAATTTTACCCGTTACTATTCCCTTCAGAAATGAGGGGCTTTTTTATGTAAAATATTTTGGGCAGTATTAATAAAACCCTTTCAATAATATTGAGAGGGTTTTTATGGATTATAAGGAGGAACGCTCTTAGAGGGAGGACGCTGATTCCATTCTTGTAAAATTGCGTTTAAGTAATTTGATAATTTCAAGGAGCCAATAAACCATTAGAAAATGGTTTATTGTGTCGCAATGAAAGTCTCCAGCATCTTTAACATTGGTTTTTTTACATGTGGCGGGATGCATTGCAGGGCATCATAATATTCTGAGGGTACATCATATCCGCTTTTTTCTTTATCACCCAGAATACCCACCTTATATCCTTCACAGAAATCGTTCTCAATGTCCCGACCAACTATTTGTATAATCCCATGATGACGCCGGTCTTGTGAAATTTTTTCATACACCCTTAAAACAACTTCTTTATCACCCTCCATAATTTGGAAAAAATTACCTTCAGAATAGAGTAAGAGACCTTTAATGTTTACAGGGTCATTTCGTTCTTTACTAAGGCTTAAGAGAGCTTCTATTTGGTGTTGACTTAAATTAGAATTCGCTGTGCTAACATAACAGATTGCATGTCTCATACTTTTTTTTTAGTGGGATTTCAGCTAAATTTTCCCTTTTTTTTAAATCATTTATCACAATAAAAGAATAAAATATCATAAGTATAATTACAAATTGTAATCAACCACTTTTTAATTGCGTCACCACGTAAAACATTTTAGAAATACATCTCTGTAATTTTAGGGAGTAATGGTTAGAACCTGGATGTTTATTGAGATCTATTGATCCCTCTCTTTTATGTACAGGTCCTGCACAAGTACAATAACTATGACCATTATTGGAGTAGCCAGGATTAATCCCCAACCTTCGGTGAGAGCACCCATGAAAAGCTGTGCTATAAAAATTAGTGCAGGAGGCATTTTGATAAGTTTTTGTTGGACAATTGAGCTTCTTCTTTGATACCTTTCCCTAAACAAATTTGATGTAAAAATTGATAAATTTCTTATAGGGAATAGATTAAAACCCCACTAATATTATCCATATTATCAAGGTGATTACACTGTTATAAAGATAAATAAAGTTTCAAATAAATTAGGGCTATAAGAAGAACCGAAGAGATGTTTAATATGTTTTTAGAAAAAAACTTCGCGAATTTTTCAATGGTTAAGTAATGTGACCAATGAATCGTTTTAAACAGTTCTTAATGCTTTCTTTTTAGCTGACCTGGAGATTATACTGAGTCAAAAAAATATTATTTAGTGCTCATTCCGTCTCTTTAATTTCATTCATAAAGAAGACTTTAAAGTTGGAACCTTCCCCCAGAATACTTTCAAGTTCAATCTTACCACCGTGAGCTTCTATCATTTTCTTAATGACATATAACCCCATACCTGTTCCTTCTATATGTTTATTCAGCCTTGCAGATTTTTCAAAAACCAATTCATGATGTTTTTCTGCAATACCCAACCCGTTGTCCTCCACGCTAAATATTACAAAATCTCTTACTTTATAAGTTTTTATTGTGATTACCAGGTCACGATCCTGGTCTCTGTATTTAATTGCATTATGAATAAGGTTATAAATAATACTTCTTAAAGTGTTTTTAGGAAATGTAACTTCTTTGGTTTCGAAATCTTTTATTATTTTAATTCCTTCCGTGACAATTTCCTCTCGAAGGGAACTTAAAATGTTTTCGGTAAGGTTTACGATGTCCTGTCTTTTAAGCTCAACTTTTTTCTGAAGGTTTTCTTCCCCGTCTGCGGTAAATTCGTTCAGCATCGTGTTAAGTCCATCTGTCAATGTTCTTAACCTTTCTACCATTAGGTTGAATTTTTCTGTGTCTTTTCTTTTGAAGGTTTCTAAAAGTCCGGTTGAAAGTAATTTTATAGCAGATATTGGTTGCTTCATATCGTGAGATAATGCAAACATCAACACATTGTGTTTGGCATTGATCCTCTCCAACTCCTTAATAGCCTTAAGGCGTGTTGTAATATTCACAAAAGTTATGATCACCCCGTTAAGTTCATTAAGGTCATGGTCCATGTATGGAATGATGTTCATTTGAAACCAGTTTCCATCTGTCGTCTGGATTTCTTTTTCAAAAATTTCGTTTGTGGACATTACTTCCTGGATGTTGTTCACGAAAGTAGGGTAGCGAATATTATCTTCAACATGCTTAATGTTCTTCCCAATATCATCATAAGTCAATGAAAACTGTTCCATTGCGGGTGGGGTGAAAATTCTCAGTACCATGTCTGCATCCACGAATAACTGGGGTATAATTGTATTTTGAAAGTAATTAGCAAGGTCAAAATCCAATTTACGCAATGAGCTAATGTCCTTTTTTATTTGTTTAGTCATATGAGGAACTTAGAAATTCTATGTGAGGTAATTTGAGGTACTTTGTAATTTTTCAAATATAATAAACAATATCAATGTATAGGATTTAAATAATAGCTATTAATTATAAATGAGTCAATTAGTGAAGCCGGCTGCTGGTTGGCGTGATGACTTAAAAGGTTTCTGTATCCTAAATAGCCTATAATAATTTAGGTTGGTGATAACTAATAAATCTATTTATGAGTTTTGCTGGTGCCAGTTTTTTGCTGGTTTTCGGTATTTTAAATCTATTGCCGAACTTCTCTATTTGCTTAATAATATCCTTTCTTTAAATTCCTTCAATTTCATTTGATCTCCATAAATTTCATAGGTTTCGGAATTTTTGAAAAGTGTCGTAATCCCTCCAAATGCTGCGCCTGAAAGTTATCTGAGCATAACGCCCGTTGTTGCGGCCTCATCTTTAGAATGTGCCAATAAAAGAGCATCAGGATTTGATGTGGCCATTCCAAAAAGCGAAAAAATCAAGGCGCCTGTTACGCTGCCAATAAGCAGATCATTGCCAGCCGAATGTTTAGTCTTAATCATACCTATACTGTCAACAGGGATCTCCTGCTTACCTTTTAAATACAGTGTAGTGTTTGTTATTGATTGTATTCGTCCTTTACTTATTTTTTTACCGTGTAAATCATAAACCCGAATAAAAGT
>DATHWA010000206.1:0-2882 GCA_035461025.1 Gillisia sp.
TTGTGAATAAAAAAAGCCAACAAACTGGATGTTTGGGGGACTTTCCATTCTCAAAACGGAGCCAACAGGGAAGGCCGAAGGCAATCCCTCAATCCCATTAGCGCAAGCTGGCTTGCAAGCCATTTTGGGTATAAAAAAAGCCAACAAACCGCAGGTTTGGCGGGTACTTTCCATTCTCAAAACGGAGCCAAAAGGGAAGGCCGAAGGCAATCCCTCGATCCTATTAGCGCAAGCTTGCTTGCAAGCCATTTTGGGGAATAAAAAAAGCCGACAATCCGGAGGTTTGGCGGATAGGTTCCATTCTCAAAACGGAGCCAACAGGGAAGGGCGCAGCCAATCCCTCAATCTCATTACGGCAAGCTTGCTTTCTAGCCATCTTTGGGAAGAAAAAAAGCCAACAAACCAGAGGTTTATTTTTTTTTACCAGATCAATTCACTTTCACAACACCCGGTACTTCCCATTGATTGTCCAGTACCCTCTGTTCCGGCCAGTAAATACGAAGGATGAGATTAAAGGAACTATTGGCATCCTGTGGGGTGGGCAGCCAATTGGATGTTTTTTCAATACCGGGGCTGTCTTTTTGAATGTACAATGTTAAGGAGTTATCATCATTCAGTTGATAATCCATATAACTCCCCATATTATATCGTTCTATCGGATTCTGGGCCAGGAAGTGGTTGGCAGTATACATGGTCAAAGACCAGAATCCCCGTGCCGGAGGTGTCTCACCCGGGGGAAATGTTATGGTATACTTATAGTTGGTATTCAGTGGATCCCCTGCAATATCATAGGCAGTGACAGGGTAGACAGCATCTTCGGGTAAGTTGGCACCTAATCCAATTTTTGCAACATATGCCCTCAGGTCGTAATGATCTTGATAATCCCCGATCTTATCCAACATATAACTCCATCCGTTTTTAGTAATTCTTTGAACGGTACTGGCTAAATTTGCCAGGACAGCCTGTCCATTAGCATACCCGGCCTTGATGGCAGTCTGCTCAGACTCCGAATAGTCAGAAAGTTTAAATTCTCCCCCGGGGGTTATCCCCAGCTGGGCTAATTTCTCTATTATGGCAGTATCGTATGAAGCAGCAGGGTTGTCTACCATCAAGTCACACAGCATTTGAAAATATGTTTCAACCGGTAAAGCTGCTACCTGTTCTACAGGAGGCGTAGCCATATTAATACTATTATTAAAAACGCCATCCGGTGGGTTATGGGGTCCGGGCCAGGCTGATAATGGCATCAATGATATACCCTTTTGGAATGCCTCGACTGTTGCCTTGTCATCTGCGTCTTTAACCAGTGTCCTGCCCAATAGCCATACCAGCCTGGTGGGAGATACATAATGAGTCATTCCTCCCGGGAAACTTCCAGACCAGTTTGGACCAGATATCAAAAAAGACCGGGCCGCTGTACCTGTTGTTCTCACACCCGGTGCTGCAAACACATTGCTCCAGAGATCCATCATTTGAATCACATAATACCTGGAAGGTGCATCGTCTGGCTTATATAAGCTTGCGTCGGGGACAGACAATACCATAGGCTCTTCATCCAGGTCCAGCCATGCTGAAGAGTAAAAAGTATCTACATTAGGCGAAACTACAGATGTAAAACTGTGATCAGGAATTTCATTTCTGTGTGAAAACTGATTGTAAGGGGCGAAACCTTTATTGGTAGTACGCACAACATTTGTTGCCACATTAGCTGTTATTTTCATTGAAATAAGAGGATATGCATAAATGTATGCCTCCTTGATGATTTGTGCTGTGTCAACATTCACTATCACGGGAGGGTCATCTTTTTTACATCCTGTAAGAAGGAAAAAGATCATACTTAAGAAAAGTAAATTTTTCATTTCATTTTAAGTATAAGGTTAATATTCCTTCTGAATTTAAAAAAATAGTGTCTTATATGTGATGATATTTGTCAGCGATGGGTATCTAAATGCGGCATAAAAAAAGCCACCAAACCAGAGGTTTGGCGAACTTTCCATTCTCAAAACGGAAGCAAAGGGAAGGGCGCAGATAAAACCTAAGATTTCTATATGCAATTTTATTTCTTCAATTTTTTCGGCTCGTATAAAAAAGGGGAAAAACCCCCTAATTATCTCATCAGGTATCATCTACATTAGACTCAGTAAATCACTGAGTTATTATTTCACGTTTGTTTGGGTAACTAATCCTTCCAGATTCCTGTTAGCCTGGTCACAGGAGCCTTAAATATTCCATACTATGAAAATTCTTAAAATTGCTGTGGTGTCCTTTCTCTTGATTTCCTGCGGAAAAAGTGATGATATAAATATTGATTCCCCGGTTATTGGAAAGTGGCAATTGAAGGAATTATATATAGATCCCGGCGATGGGAGTGGAGAATTTGGTGAAGTTGAAAGCGATAAGACCATAGAGTTTTTTAGCAACGGTAAAGTTACTTCCAATGGCTCTTTATGCCGGGTAAGTGCAGATGCAAATGTGCCTACAAGTGGGACCTTTTCAATATCCACTTTTACCATTTATTCTCCGGGATGCTTTAATGGAGAAATTCCCTTTATGGATATTTTTTTCAGGCTTGAAGGAGACTATCTAAAAATAAATAAACCTTGTTTTGAAGGTTGTGCAGAAATTTATAGCAGGCTTTAATCGGTCCAATATGATTAATAGGGAGTCCTAGGAGATATTTACTTTGTAGTAAATCGTTTCTTGAAAAGTATTTTATCCTTTATATCTTACTAAACATATACAAAATTCCTCCCATCCAAAACCGCTTCCCCGTTATGTCTGTAGGCTACAAGTTTACCGGCTTTTGCAACACTATAGTCCAGGCAGCAAATGTTGTCCTTGTAAAGCGAGGGTTGCCCTTTTAACCAATAATGCCCGAAAAA
>DATHWA010000207.1:0-3772 GCA_035461025.1 Gillisia sp.
CGATCCCGCATATCGCCGTCAAATTCCAAATTCCAAATTCCAAATTCCAAGCACCAAATTCCAAATCCCCAGCACCAAAAACTCCAAACGCATCCCTAAAAAAAACATTCGTGCATTCGTGGCTAAAAAATTCCAAGCTCAATCCCCAAATGGAAAACGGAAAACAGAAAACCTTCTAACGACTAGCGACTTTTCCCTGCCCTTTGACCTCTGGCCTCTATTTTAACAACAAACCCCAAACAACAAACGCCGAAGGCAAACCACTAAAGACTAAAGACTAACTCTTCATAATTTTCTCCTGGTGGTTGATAGACTCCTGGTGCACCGCTTTGAACAGGCGCAGGATGAATTCTTCGCTAAGTCCATGTTGTTCCCCTTCCAGCACCATATTCCCAAGGATCTCATTCCATCTCTTGGTCTGTAATACTGAAACGTTTTGTGCTTTCTTCACTTTTCCAATTTCATCTGAAATTTTCATCCTCTTGGACAATAGCTCGATCAATTGATTATCTGCAACATCGATCTGGGCTCTTAAATTCCCAAGTTTATTCTTGAAATCCTCACTTTCCGAGATCTCTTTTCTTATTTTAAGATCCTTCATATACTGAATTAACGTTGCGGGTGTGATTTGTTGTGCTGCATCGCTCCATGCTTTGTCCGGATCGTGGTGGGTTTCTACCATTAATCCGTCGTAATTAAGATCAAGCGCGGTCTGGCAAAGATCGAAGATGATATCTCTTCTCCCCGCAATATGTGACGGATCCAGGATCAAGGGAAGATCCGGAAAACGGTGTTGCAGGTCAATGGCGATTTGCCACTCCGGATTGTTCCGGTATTTGGTTTTTTCGTAAGCTGAAAATCCGCGGTGAATAACACCAAGGTTCTTGATATCTGCAGTGTAAAGTCTTTCAACGGCACCCAGCCATAAAGAAAGGTCCGGATTTACAGGATTCTTTACCAATACAGTCTTATCCGTTCCCTTAAGTGCATCGGCAATTTCCTGAACAATAAAAGGGGAAACTGTAGTCCTTGCCCCTATCCAGAGGATATCAATATCGTGCTCCAGTGCCAGGTCCACGTGGGCCGGGTTGGCAACCTCTGTGGTGGTAAGAAGTCCTGTTTCAGCTTTCGCGGTTTGCATCCATTTTAATCCCAATGCACCTACGCCCTCAAAGTTTCCGGGTCGCGTACGTGGTTTCCATATTCCGGCACGAAGGACGCTTACATCACTATCTTTTAGCTGCCGTGCAATTTCCACTACCTGATCTTCGGTTTCTGCACTGCAGGGCCATGCGATCACCAGTGGGTGGTCAAGGTTGAAATTATCTAACCAGGTGCGGAGTTCTTTTCTATTTTCCATAATCTCTAATTTTAAAATTTTAATTGATTCCGTTTAATATTGTTTTGATGTGGTTGGTTCTTTCCATTTCCAAAAAGACCCCGTCATAATCATCCTCCTCCAGCAAGCTTCTGAATTTTGAAAGGTTCTTTATATATTCATCTAAAGTTTCAAGGACATTTTCTTTGTTCTGGGCGAAAATTGGGGTCCACATTGCAGGAGAACTTTTTGCGAGCCTTACGGTAGAGGCAAAACCACTTCCTGCCAGATCAAAAATGTCTTTTTCATTCTTTTCCTTCTCCAATACTGTTTTTCCTAACATAAAAGAACTTATGTGAGACAGGTGTGAAACATAGGCGATATGTTTATCGTGAGCTGCAGGGTCCATATATCTTATTCTCATCCCCAACTTCTGAAAGATCTCCAGCGCCCTCTCCTGCAGTTTAAAGGCTGTCTTTTCAACCTCACAAATAATATTGGTTTTCCCTCTAAACAAATCCTTTACAGATGCCCCGGGACCCGAATATTCAGTTCCCGCAATGGGGTGTGCCGCGAGAAAATTCCGCCGATTAGGATGCGCAGCCACGGCGTTGCAAATTCCGAATTTAGTAGAGCCGGCATCAAATACCAGGGTATTTTCACCGGCAAAGTCAAGCACCTTCAGCAATACACTCACACTTACATCCACCGGAACAGCGAGAATAACCACATCTGCCTCCGGAATATTTTCCAAAGTCCCCGTATCATCTATGATCCCTTTATCCAGAGCTTTCTCCAGGTGTTCTTCGTTGGCATCAATGCCAGTAACCTTTGCTTCGGGAAAATGTTCCTTAATATCCAGGGCAAAAGATCCCCCTATTAACCCGGTACCTATAATGTGAAAGTTCATTAAAGTATCCTTTTTATTGCCCTGTTAATATTCTCATCTGTAGCGCAAAGCGAAAACCGCACTTAGCCTTCTCCCTGGCTTCCAAAGATAAATCCCGGAGCGGTAAAGATGCTGTGATCATATAAAAGTCGGTTCACAAAATCTTCAGATGTATTTCCTCCAGGCACCCTTGCCCACACGAAAAGACCTGTTTGCTCCTTTGCAGGCTTACAGTCAAGAGCCCCTGCCAACGTGAGAATCTTTTCTTTACGAGATGCGTAAATATCATTCTGGGATTTGAACCAGCCTACAGGTAATCTAAGGGCAGCTGCAGCCCCGGCCTGCAGTGGGTAGAACATTCCGCTGTCCATATTGGTCTTAACTTTTAAAACGGTATTTAAATTCTTAGCGCTTCCGCACAGCATTCCAATCCTCCACCCGGCCATATTAAAGCTTTTACTCAGGGAATTAAGCTCTAATACAACATCCCTCGCATCCTCGCTTTCAAGGATACTCTTAGGGTGGTTATTCAGAATAAAACTATACGGATTATCATTGATAATAAGAATATTATGTTCCTTGGCAAAGGCCACCAGTTTTTTAAAGATCTCATCTGTAGCCGAGGCTCCGGTAGGCATATGAGGGTAATTCACCCACATGAGTTTCACTTTTCTAAGATCCCTTTGCGCAAGTTCCTCCAGGTCGGGACTCCAGTTTTCTTCCTCATTCAGGTCATAATACACCGCTTTTGCACCTACCAGCTTAGTAACCGATGTGTAAGTAGGATACCCCGGATTAGGAATTAGCACCTCATCCCCCTCATTAAGGAAAGCCATGGAAATATGGGTGATCCCCTCCTTGCTTCCCATAAGCGGCAGGATCTCTGTTTCTGCATCCAGGTCAACCCTGTAATGGGTTTTATAGAATTCCTTGATCGCATTCCTGAAATCTACCGTGCCCTTATATGGCTGATACTGGTGTGCCGCGGGATTGGTAAGGGCAAAATTAAGACCATCCAGCACCTCTTTGGGTGGGGGCAGGTCCGGGCTGCCTATTCCAAGATTAATAATATCCTTCCCGCTGGCGGAAAGGTTACGCACTTCCTGTAACTTGGTGGAAAAGTAGTACTCCTGTACGTGATCCAATCTGTTTGCCTGCTGTATCATAATTTGTTCTTATAAGTTCCCAGAACATGGAATTGCTCTGTCATTACTTTCATAATCTCGACTGCTTTTTGAAATTCCCCGTAATCTTCAAAGATCACAACTACGAAAAATGAATATTTCCAGGGAGCTTCGATTATTGGCATACTCTGGATCTTGGTCATATCCATCTCAAAATCCCTTATGATATTTAGAACCGAAACAAGGCTTCCCCGCTTGCTTTCAAGTTCAAATTTCATCGATGCCTTGTCGATTATTTCCCCGTTGGGTTCCCTTTTCTTTTTACTTAATATCAAAAACCTTGTGGCGTTGCTCTTTTTGGTGTGAATACTCTCTGCCAGGATATCCAGGCCAAAGATTTGAGCTGCAGCCTTACTGGCAACAGCAGCCACATGTTTAGAT
>DATHWA010000208.1:0-4127 GCA_035461025.1 Gillisia sp.
TACCAAAAGAGGAGAAGATGCCAGGATGAGGTTAAACGTTATTAGTGAAATCCCGCAGGAATGGTTCCAAAAGGTAAAGGAATGGAAAGAGCTTAATGCCGAAATTCTAAAGGATAAAGCCGGGCCGGGAGCAAACGAGGAGTATTTCATTTATCAAACCCTTCTTGGAGGAATGCCTTTTAAGGAGGAGGAAGATTTGTTCTCACGTACAAGTGATTACCTTCAAAAGGTGCTGAGGGAAGCAAAGGTGCACTCAAACTGGGCTGATCCAAATGAGAAATATGAGAAGGATGTATTTTCATTCGTGGAAGAAATTTTAAATAATGATTCCTTTAGACGTTCATTTGATCCGTTTCAGAAGAAAGTAGCAGGTCTGGGTGCTCTTAAATCCCTTGGACAATTATTGATCAAGATCACCGCACCGGGAATACCGGATATTTACCAGGGCACAGAATTATGGGACCTTAGTTTTGTTGATCCGGATAACAGGCGCGCTGTAGACTATGACCTTAGGGAAGGGTATCTGAAAAAATTTCAAGGCCTACACGGGGAGAGTGAAAATTTAAAAGAGCTATCAACCAATTATCAAACAGGAGAGATAAAGATGTTCACAATGCTAAGGGCATTGCAAAATCGTCGGGAGGAACCGGAGCTATATACAGAAGGAGAATATATTCCACTTGAAGTCGAAGGGGAAAATTCAGAAAATTTTATTGCTTACGCCAGAAGATTAAAAAATTCTTATTCCCTCATCGTTGTTCCCGGATTGGTAAATGAACTTTATGATCCGGAAAACCTTACGGTCGACTCTTCAAAAATTAAGGATTTAAAAGTCATTGTTCCTGAAGATTTTCCGAAGGTATGGACCAATATTTTCACAGGTGAAGAGTGGGGGGGCACCGGACAGTTCAAGCTTTCTTCCCAATTTGAAAAATTTCCTGTCGCATTATTTAAAAGCAAGAAAGATCAATAAATGGAGTTAGAAAGAAGTAGCGGAATTTTATTACATATAACCTCCCTGCCCTCAGCATACGGCATAGGAGACCTGGGACCGGAAGCATACAAATTCATCGATTTCGTTAAAGCTTCAGGAAATACCTGGTGGCAGTTACTGCCCTTAAATCCAACATACGAGAAATATAACCATTCCCCTTATAGCAGTGATTCTGCATTTGCCGGAAACCCACTTTTAATTAGCCCGGAAGTACTGGAGGAGCAGGGATATTTAAATTTGAAGGATTTTGCTAAGCCAAAGATATCTTCTGCGGGGAAAGTTGAATTTAAGAAAGCCGGAGAATTTAAAGAAGAGATCCTCGATGCAGCTTTTATTAAATTTAAATCTAAAAAGAAACCTGCAGCCTACAACAAGTTTTGTAAGGAGCATGCATACTGGCTGGAAGATTACAGTTTCTTTCGGGCTCTTGCGGGAGAATATTCAACATCGTGGGCCTCCTGGCCGGAAGGTTTAAGAGACCGTGAAGTCGCCAGTATAAAAAAAGTTAAAAAGGATTTCGGGGAAGAAATAGAAAAGGTAAAATTTATACAATATATATTTTTTAGTCAG
Organism: Gillisia sp.; assembly: GCA_035461025.1. GTDB lineage: Bacteria > Bacteroidota > Bacteroidia > Flavobacteriales > Flavobacteriaceae > Gillisia. Next base: position 1,565 of record DATHWA010000208.1, read on the forward strand.
TGGAAAAAGTTAATTGATTACGCTCATTATGAAGGGGTAAAATTTATTGGAGATATACCGTTTTATATCACACATGATAGTGCCGACATATGGGCTCATCAAGCTTATTTTAAACTGGATAATAAAAAAGAACCTACTCATCTTTCAGGGGTGCCACCGGATTATTACAGTAAAACAGGACAACTTTGGGGGACTCCTGTATACGACTGGAAGGCGTTGAAATCCAGTGGTTATGACTGGTGGATAGAGCGAATAAGGCAGAATTTATTTTTATTTGATCTGGTAAGACTGGACCATTTCCGGGCATTTGCAGCCTATTGGGAAGTCCCGGCAGGAGAAAAGACTGCCATTAAAGGGAAATGGGCTAAAACTCCCGGAAATGATTTTTTCCGGATCGTTAAAAAAGAATTCCCGGAAATGCCCTTGATCGCAGAGGATCTGGGTTTATTGGATGAACCGGTGTATAAGTTACTCGAGAAATTCAATTTCCCGGGAATGAAGGTTTTGCATTTTGCTTTTGGGGAGGAAAAAAGAGACAACCCATATCTACCCTTTAATCATACCCCTCATAGCATTGTCTATACCGGTACCCACGACAATAATACCAGTAAAGGCTGGTACAATGAAGCAGATAAAGAGGCAAGAGAGCATCTGGCAAAAATTAGCGGTAATAAAGTAACTACTGAAAACGCACATGAAGTTCTTCACAAGCTTGCCCTGGGTTCTGTTTCCAAATTGGCCATTGTGCCAATGCAGGATATTCTTGGGTTAGGCAAGGAAGGTTTAATGAATATTCCGGGGAGTATAAAAGGGAACTGGACCTGGAGAATGGAGGAAGGGAAATTAAAACCAAATTTGATAAAAAAACTTAGGGAACTAAATGAACTTTATGGGCGTAAGGAGATCCCAAAGAAAAAATTGAAGAAAAAATCAAAGAAAAAATAAAAGGTTTTCCTGAAGGTGTATACCAACAGGAAAACCCTTTTTTATATATCAAATTGTAATTAGTTGTCTCTTTCTATTTGCCTCTGTATTTTTTCAATGGCATTTTGAATAGATTTCTCTGGTTCAATTATATTATTTTCACCCCAAAATCTTACATCCGTAAAGCCTGAAACATCATCAGCCATTACAACACTTTGACTTAGGAAAGAGTCATCTTTTTTCACTCTTTCGTCCGGACGGCGTTCCCAGTCTGTCACAGCCATTTCACTGTTAACGGTATATTTAGTATTAAAGAGTTTACGTTTCCAGTTCACTACGAATTCTAAATGAGCTGCTCCATATCCATAATACCATTTTCCATCACTTTCACGATAATCGATTTCATATTGAATGTTCACAGGATATACCCGGGCTCCTGAAGGTTTTTTCCTAACAAACATTTGACTTGCAATATTCCTGTTATCAACATTCATTTCATAAACAGCTTTCACAAGAGATGTCGTTTGCGCATCTATATAAAGCTTACCAAAGAACCAGGGAAGATCTTTATCTATTTGTTCAAAATTTACAACGTACAGGTAGCGGTTATTGATCCTTGTGGGTTCATCAAAACTGAAAGTATATTCGTTAAGCTCATTAGGCCTGAATAAGTACTCGGGATACTTCATCACATCGCTGTAAAGCGTATTAAATGGACCACCTCTTAATTTCAATGCCAGGGTGTCAAGCCGCTTATAATCTGCACTTTTTCTTGCTTTAACCAGGGAGATATCATCTTTTCCCATTGAAGTATATGGCTTTTTATGAATTCTAACAACAGCTTCAGCCAGGGAAACATTTCTCCACCGGGTCTTTATGGCTTCCCTGTAAAACGCGGTCATTAAAGTGGGATCATCAATATAATTATCCCCTGTCTTAGAAAGCATAGTACGAACCAATTGTTTAGCATCACTGGCCGTAAATACATTAACCTCTGATAATTCCTCCAAATTTTCATCAAGTTCTATCAGGGTATTCTCTCTTTTAAAGTATTCCAGGGAAACAGTTTTGCTACGGTAACCAAGGTTTGACACAGTTACGGTACCTTCAGTAATTCGTACAGGAATTTTCAGGGAAAATTCTCCCTCAGCGTTCGTTACTGTAGAGATGTTAGTTCCATCCAGCGAAAGGAAGGCAGATGATACTGCATCCCCGGTCTGGCTGTCGCGCACTTCACCTTTGTACTCATTGAACTGATCCTGAATTTGCTGGGCCTGCACCATTGGGTAACAAACCAGCAAAACTATAGGAAACATCCATAGTAAAGGCAAGTGAATTAGAGTTTTAAATTTTGTTTCCATTTCTTTTTCAAAAAAATTGTTATTCTCTAAGATACTGAATTTTAGTTATTTGTTAACAGAGCGTTGGTTATTTTTTTTTATAGATTGAAGTGCGGTTGGAAATTATAATTTCCCATATCACTAAAGTCAATAAGTAAGAATGAAAAAAAAGGATCTGTTTATAATAGTACTCCTCATTCTCCTACTGTATCCCTTGATATCTGCGATCCAGGCAAATGGAATTTTAAAAACAATCACCATTGCTGAAAGTGTTGAAAGAAGTATAGCGCTTTATCATT
>DATHWA010000209.1:0-5613 GCA_035461025.1 Gillisia sp.
GAAACATCTTCCAAATGCCGGCTTAAACTATCTCGCACCGTGGCAATGCTTGCGCCTGTAGGTATATATATTGTAACCTCTTTATCCTCAAAAGCTGTATTTGGAGTAAAAATGCTGTTATAGATCTTGTAACTGAAATAACCTAAAACTACGAGCCCAAGAAGGGCTATGATCAAAAGAATTTTTTTAATGTACATTTATTAATTGATATAAAACTTCATCTTTAAATTTACCATTTACAAGTACCCAGTCTTTCTTTACACCTGCTTTTAGAAAACCGCTTTTTTCAAACAGACGGTTACTGGCTTCATTATCTGCTGTGACATTGGCGTATACCTGGTGCAACCCCAGGTGAGAAAAACAGTAACTCGATACTAATGAGAGAACTTCTGCTCCATACCCTTTCCTGCGATGATCCTTACTTGCTATAAGAATCCCTAGAGCCGCTTTGCGATCCTTGGGATCAAGATCAAAAATATCTATCATCCCCAGGCTATTGTTTTGATGATCGCATATCATAAGCCGTAACTGTTTAACCTCGAAAATATCGCGATGAGAATTTTGAATATATTTTTTTATAAGATAACGGGAATAGGGAACCCTGGTCGCACTTATCTCCCAGAAGTCCTCTGTGTTCTCCACTTCAAGGACAAAATCCAGGTCTTCCGGCTCTAAAGGCCGCAGGATTACATTATTTCCCTTTAATGTTTGCATCTATCTCTCCTTTAAAAACAAATTCTGCAGGGCCTTTAAGCCAGATATTCCTATAATAATCACCTTCTCTTTCAAAAGTGACTTTTAATAATCCGCCAGGGGTTTTTAAATTTATCTTATTGGCGGTTGTTTTTCCCGTTGCATTCACTGCCAGCGCAACAGCAGTTACCCCGGTACCACAGGAATAGGTTTCATCCTCCACTCCCCTCTCATAGGTTCGTACAAGATATGTATCTGCCTCTTCCTGTTGAACGAAATTCACATTTGTTCCTCCTGCCTTTTCATAGACCTGAGAATACCTAACTTTAGAACCCAATTCCTTTACATTTAAATCCCCAACCTCTTCTGAAAAAATTATATGATGAGGAGAACCAGTATTGAGAAAAAGAGCATTTTCATTTAGATCCTTCACTTCTACATCCTGCATTTGAAGGCTTACAATCTCATTTTCCACTGTTGCTGAATGATATCCGTCTATAGCCGTAAAGCCAGCCTTATTTTCAATGATTCCGAGATATTTTGCAAATGCGACAAGGCACCTGCCTCCGTTGCCACACATGCTGCTTTGGTTGCCATCTGCATTATAATACACCATCCTGAAATCTTCATTTTCAAGTTCAGGATCTTCCAACAGGATCAACCCATCTGCCCCTATGCCAAATCTTCTGTGACATAGGTGGTTAATAAGAATGGTATCATTTTTGGGGAAAGAATTATCACGGTTATCAACCATAATAAAATCATTTCCCGTCCCATGGAATTTGTAAAAATTTACTTTCATCAATTGACTTTTCAACACTGTAAAGGTACAACAAAGTAAAAGAATTTTGCGTTTACATAACCGGCACGGGCATCTTTTAAAAATAAGATTTATTTAAATTTATATAAGTAGAATAACACAAAAAGGATTAAAAAATGAAAAAAATCACCACACTCGTTTTTGTATCTATGCTGGGAGGCATCCTTACTCTAGGATCTTATAAATTATTACTTGAGGAAGATTTGGCTGTTCCAGAAAAATCAGAATTGATGACCACAGGAACTCCCGGGATTTTACCTGTTTCTTATGAAACCCCGGTTTATGGTACAAATGCCGATTTTACTGAGGCAGCAGAGAAAACTGTTCATGGGGTTGTTCACGTTAAAAATGTGGCTGTCTATGATCAACCAAGGACAATTTGGGAATTGCACGCCCGTGGAGGTGCCGGCGGTAAAGCTTTAAGAGGTGCAGGTTCCGGAGTGATCATTACTCCAGATGGTTATATCGTCACCAACAATCACGTTATAGACGGAGCCAGTGAAATTGAAGTGACTCTCAACAATAACAAAACCTATAAAGCAGAATTAATTGGCACAGAACCTAAAGCAGATATTGCCTTAATAAAAATTAAGGCTAAGGACCTGGATTACCTGCCATTTGGTAATTCTAATAATATTAAACTTGGAGAATGGGTCTTGGCCGTAGGAAACCCTTTTAACCTCACTTCTACCGTCACGGCGGGGATAGTAAGCGCAAGGGCGAGGGACCTTAACACCAATGATGGTTCCCCACAATCTTTTATTCAGACAGACGCCGCAATTAATCCGGGTAACAGCGGGGGTGCACTGGTAAATATAAATGGAGAGCTAATTGGTATTAATACCGCGATCACCTCCCAAACCGGAAGTTATGTAGGATATGGTTTTGCAGTACCTTCTAACAATGCCCGTAAGATCGTGGAAGATATTCTGGAATACGGAAACGTTCAGAGAGGTATTTTAGGAATATCGGGAAGGGATCTGGACCAGAACATCTCCAGTGAATTTAATCTTGACGTGGCACAGGGGGTTCTGGTAGCCGATGTTGACTCAGAAAGTGGAGCTTCAATTGCCGGGATAAAAGGCGGAGATGTCATTAGGCAAATTGACAATATAACTGTACGAAGAATGTCTGACCTTACAGGATATATTAATTCTAAAAGGCCCGGGGATATCGTAAAGGTGAATGTTCTTAGAAATGGCAAGGAGCGAGAACTCGAGGTGGAATTGACCAAATACGAAACCTATTCTATAACCCCAATTGGCGTCGAAGTAACCAATGCCTCCAAAGAGGATCTCAACCGTTCCAATGTTTCCAGCGGAGTAAAAATAAGCGCAGCTCTTAAAAATGATAAAAGACTACAGGCGCTGGTTGGTATTATCATCACCAAAATAGATAACGAAGTTGTCACCAGTGTTGCAGATGTTCGAAAACTACTAAGTTCCAAAGATCCACAGGAATCTTTAAGCGTAACATTCGTGAACAGCGAAGGCAAGGAACAAACTTATATATGGCAATAAATTAGCCTTAATGATCATAACCCGCTGGTTGCCCAACAGCGGGTTATTTTTTTGCAAAAAATTTTTACGAAAACGTTTGAAATCTATACTTTTGCAGCGTTTTAAAAAAACAACACAACTTAACTCAATTAAAAAAATGGGATTTAACGAAGTTTACGAAAAGGAACTTGCTTTTCAGGCCGACCGCAGAAGAGCATCGGTTGAATTTATTAAGATAGTCAGTGATCTATGGTATGATAAGTCCATAGAACTGGTATTATTTAGAAACCAGTTAATAAACAGGAATGTGAGCGATATCCTTAATCTTCACGAATATGCCGGGGAGTTTGTTCAAAAGCCAATCTCTATATTCGATTCAGTTGAAATAGCACAGGCCATTAAAGACCTTGATCTTCCTCCTGCTAAATTGGACATTGGTAAGCTTACCTATGAGTACCATCTTGAAGATGTAGACTACCATAATGCGAAGTCCTTTATTGCCGGGAAATTAAAAAACGCCAGAAATTACAAAGAAGTCACTCCCAAGGATGTTGTGCTTTACGGCTTCGGAAGAATAGGACGATTACTTGCCAGGGAGTTAATGACCCGAACCGGGAAAGGGAGTCAGTTAAGATTGAGAGCCATAGTAACACGCGGTAAAGTTGATGCAACCGTTTTGGAGAAAAGAGCATCATTGCTGAAAAATGATTCGGTTCATGGAGATTTTTCAGGAACAGTGACAATTGACGAAAAGAATTCAGCATTAATAATAAATGGAACTACTGTTCATATTATTTCAGCAAACAATCCGGAAGATATAGATTACACCCAATATGGGATTGAGGACGCTCTTATTATAGATAATACCGGAGCCTTTAGAGATAAAGAGGAATTATCCAGACATCTTACAAGCAATGGCGCTTCCAAGGTATTGCTTACTGCACCGGCCAAGGGAATACCCAATATTGTACACGGGGTAAATCATAAGGAATACAATCCTGATGAATCTGACATTTTTTCAGCAGCATCCTGCACTACCAATGCGATCGTGCCTGTACTTAAAGCTATAGAAGACACCCTTGGAGTTGTGCACGGGCATCTTGAAACTATTCACGCATATACCAATGACCAGAACCTGGTAGACAACATGCATAGCAAATACAGAAGAGGTCGTGCCGCGGGGCTTAATATGGTCATTACAGAAACAGGAGCCGGAAAAGCTGTAGCAAAAGCTCTACCTGTTTTTGAAGGAAAACTTACCTCCAATGCCATACGTGTCCCGGTCCCAAATGGTTCCCTTGCAATTTTGAACCTTGAGGTGCAAAAGACAACTTCTGTAGATGAAGTTAATGATATAATGAAAAGGTATGCTTTGGAAGGGGAACTGGTTGAACAAATAAAATACTCCCTGGACAACGAATTGGTTTCTACAGACATTGTAGGATCTGCCCAGCCATCTATTTTTGACAGCAAGGCTACCATTGTTTCAGAAGATGGAAAAAATGCCGTTCTATATGTGTGGTATGACAACGAGTATGGCTATAGCCAACAGGTAATAAGATTGGCAAAATATATAGCCAAAGTAAGACGATTCACTTATTATTAGTGCTACTTTATTCATTTTAAAGAGGCTGCCTTTGAAGGTGGCCTTTTTTTTGGCATTTTCTTAACTGCCAGAAACAAGAGTAAAAGCCAAATTTGTAAAAAACCGAAAGGATGACAGATTCCCAGAAGAAGCCTATTTTTCGTCAAAAAAAGTACATTATCCCTATTGTAATCCTGGCGCTGTTGATCATAGGCAGAATTATGTTGCCTTATTTCCTTAAAAAATCTGTAAATAAAACCCTGAATGAAATTCCGGGATATATGGGACATGTAGAAGATATTGATGTTGCGCTTTACAGAGGAGCCTATGTTATAAAAGGATTAGTTTTAAGAAAGAAAAGTGCGATGACAGACACACCAATTCTGGATTTCCCAAAATCTGACATTTCCATTGAATGGAAATCTTTATTCAAAGGGAAGATAGTAAGTGAAGTTATTCTGCACGGCCCAAAGTTTAATTATATTTTTGAAGACCAGGAGACGGAGCCTGTAGAAGGAGAGGCAGATGTTGATGATTGGACCAAAGCCTTAACAGAACTGGTTCCTATTGACATTAACCATTTTAATGTACATAATGGTACAGCCAATTTTGTACGCCTTTCCAAAGATCCTGATATAAATATGTTCCTGGAAAACATAGACCTGGATGCTACCAATTTAAGCAATGTAGTAAACGAAGAAGAGACCCTGCCCTCTAACCTCTATGCAAAAGCAGTTTCCATAGGAGGAGGTGATGTCACACTTCAGGGAAATCTTAATCTACTGAAAAAAATTCCCGATATGGATATGGAATTTTCCCTTCAAAGAGCAGATGTAACTGCCCTGAATGACCTTTCAGAAAATTATGTAGGAGTGGATTTTGAAAGTGGAACTTTTGAATTATACAGTGAAATTGCTATTGCAGATGGTTATTTAAAAGGGTACATTAAACCTATGTTTATTGACACAAAGATCCTTGGCGGGGAAGAGGACAGAAGTGTTTTTGGAAAAATTTGG
>DATHWA010000210.1:0-6219 GCA_035461025.1 Gillisia sp.
GGTTGTCGGTTGTCGGTTGTCGGTTGTCGGTTGTCGGTTGTCGGTTAAAAAATGAAAAAAAATACCAAAAACGGTAAGAGGTCGGGGCGAGCCCGACCCGTAACGGTTTTTGGTTTTTGGGCGTGGTAATCCAGAACTCTATAGTGGTTTGGCAGGCCTAACACTGCATATTGAAAAGATTGAAAAAATCCCAACTTTTGAAACGGACACAAGGTCCAATCTCTTTATTGGGTTTAATCTCACAATAGTGTTTAGTTACAAAAAGGAAAAGCTACTGTCTTGAAGCCGAAGCGATCTTGATTCTTGTCTTTTGCAGCGGAGGGGTGTTTTTTTACGAATGACTTTTCTCACCGGCATTCTCCAAAGCGTGTAAATCGATCTTTTTCATTTTCAGCATAGCCTCAAACGCACGATTGGCTTTTTCTTTATTGGGATCATTCAGCATTTTTTCCATACCAATTGGTGCAACCTGCCAGGATAATCCGAATTTGTCTTTGAGCCAGCCGCATTGTTGTGCCTGTGGATCACCTCCTTCACTTAACAGTTCCCAATATTTATCTATTTCCTCTTGATTTTCACATTGTACTATAAATGAAATCGCCTCATTAAAAGGAAAGTCGTTCTCCATCCCGCTGTCCATCGCCATAAATGTCTCTCCGCGAAGCTGAAACTGTGCATGTTTCACTCCTCCCATAGCATATTCGTTCTTATCTTCCTCTTCATATTTCAGGATTCCTTCAATATTAGAATCCTCAAATACAGAGGTGTAGAATTTAATAGCCTGCTCAGCCCTTCCATGGTTTTTCCCGGTAAAAAACAGCGACGGACAAATTCTTTGGGACAGATTCTGCCCGCTATCGTCTATCATTAGCTGCCAGTTAAGTCCGTAGCGGTCTTGCAGCCAGCCATATCTGGGACTCCAGTCATATTTATCCAGGGGTAATAACGCTTCCCCGCCTTCAAAAAGATTATTCCAGAGGTGATTTATTTCAGCTTCGTCCCTGCAAATCACAAACATTGAAATGGATGGATTAAATTTAAAATGCGGGCCACCATTTAATGCCAGTAATTGATATCCTGCCAGCTCAAAATCTATTGTCATAACACTTCCCTCTTCTTTTTGATGGATCTCCTGCCCCACTCCGGGATACCTGGTCACAGTGTTTATTTCTGAATTTTTGAAGAGGGAAGTATAAAATTTCACAGCCTCTTCAGCTTCAGAATCAAACCAAAGGTTGGGTACGATGTTTTGCTTAATGTGTTTCACGATCTTCTATTTTTTGTCCTCATTAACTCTTACTACATACGAAGTCATCTTAGTAATTTCTGAAGCATTCTGTTTGGAGAATTCATAAAAATCTGCAAACCCAAAGCTTTTTATTTCTCCTGAAGGTTCTTTGATCTTCATCCTGCCATTCGCCGCTGCAGATCCATCGTGGGTAATTATTTGCTGAAGCTCCATCTCCAGGGTCTCAATTTTCTTCATTGGCTCCATAAATTCCTTCACGGCCTCTTTTCCCTTAATGTTCTTTTCCCCAATGAAATTCCATACAATGTCATTGCTCATATGTTCCAGTATAAAATCAAGGTCATTTCTCGAAAAGGCCTCATTAAACTCTCTGATAAATTCTTCTCTATCTCTCATAGCTTCAGTATTTTAGATACAAATAAATTTACACAGATTTACACTAAAACCCAAGGGGTATTTCCGACAACTTATAGGGGGGATTGCGACATGGAAAAGGTTGAAAATGTTGTCAGTTGTCAGTTATCGGTTGTCGGTTTGAAAAAGTTGTAAGTTGTAGGTTGTAGGTTGTAGGTTGTAGGTTGTAGGTTGAAAAAATAAAAAGGAAGAGTGGAAAGTGGAAAGTGGAGAGTGGATAGTCAACGCGTGTTATGAGCTGTAGGGGTTTGGTTTGCCCCGACCGGAAGTTGTAGGTTGAAAAAATGTGGAAAGTGGAGAGTGGAGAGAGGATAGTCTGGAAGTGGCCCCCCACCCCCAAAGGGGGAGCAAAATAAAAAATTTGCGACTACTAGTGTACAAATTCCAGGCATTGTTGCTGTTAGACAATTAAAAATGAAATATGAAAAGTAAAGTTTGAATAGGCTCGACAGGTCAAAATAAAAACTCCGTGCTACTCCGTGCCGAACTCCAAATACTCCGTGGTTAAATTAAAATTAGATTCGAAAAAAGGAGAAATATCCTTTGTTCACTGGTGTTACATTATACAGTAAATAATCCGGCCGCCGGTGTTCCGGAAAATCCAAAAATCATTCTCCATATCTAAAAACAAGTCCAGTCTCCAGACTCTAGACTCTAGACTCTTTTGCTATGATCTCAATACTAATATCTCAATACTCAAATCCCTACACCTTTTGCAACTTCCACTTGCCCCTGGTAAAAAGCCAGAGAGTAAAAATCCCTGCACTGGTTTCGGAAAAGAACACTGCCCAGAAAACACCGGAATAGCCCCAGTCCAGTTGAATTGCCAATGAATATGCGAGGGGAATCTGGATAAGCCAGAAGAAAACGAAATTGATTTTTGTGGGGGTAGCCGTGTCCCCGGAGCCATTAAAAGCCTGGGTAGCCACCATCCACCAGCCGTATATGAAGAAGGAATAGGAAAGGATCTCCAGCCATTTGCCGCCAACTTTTATAACTTCAGGAACATCGGAAAAAAAACTGACCAGGGTCTCGCTGAAAAGGAAGAAGAATACGGAGACGAAGAGCAAAAAAAACATATTATATTTCCCAATTTTCCAGATGGCAGATTCGGCACGATCCGGGTCCTGTGCGCCAAGATTCTGGCCCACCAGGGTTGTGGCTGCATTAGAGAGACCCCAGGCAGGCATCATACAGAACAACATGATCCTAAGCGCAATGGTAGCTCCTGCCACCGCTTCACTTCCAATATCTGCCAGAATGCGCATTAAGAATATCCAGGAAGTCATCCCTATGATCATCTGGCCTATGCCGCCCATCGAGGTATTTAGGATGCCCAGCATAGCTTTTGCGTCCCAAACCAGTTGGGAGAGTTTTACCCGAATGTGTTTCCCTCCTTTAAAAAGCAAATATAACTGCACCAGCACTCCGCAACCCCGGCCTATGGTCGTGGCGATGGCTGCACCCTCCAAACCCATAGCGGGAATGGGGCCCCAGCCAAAGATCAATAACGGATCCAGCAGAATGTTGAGTCCATTTGCAATTCCCAGTACCCACATTGCGATTGCCGCATCCCCTGCTCCGCGAAAAACGGCATTGATAACAAAGAGCAGCATGATCACCACGTTCCCGCCCAACATCCACTGCATATAAGGAAGCCCGTGTGAAAGTGTCCAGGCATCTGCTCCCATAAGAGTCAGCAATTCTTCAGCATAAAATATCCCGGCAACTGCAAACGGAACAGAAGCCAGAACAGCCAGGATGATTGACTGGATTGCAGATACTGATGCATCCTCCCCTTTCTTTTCTCCAATGCGTCTGGCAATTATGGCTGTTACAGCCGTGGCCAGTCCAATCGCTATGGAATACAGCAGGAACAAATAAGTTTCTGTAAGTCCCACTGTGGCCACTGCAGAAGCTCCAAGTTTCCCAACAAAGTAGATGTCTACTATAGCAAAAGTAGATTCCATGACCAGTTCCAGAACCATAGGAACGGCCAGCAGAAAAATAGACCGCTTCAAGCTTATGCTCGTATAATCTGCCTGAGTGCCCTTTATGGCCTCCACAAGTGCTTTCCGGAGGTTTCTTTTAGGTGGCTTGACAGGTATGGAAGGAGTGTTCTGTTCCATGGCCTGAAGTTTTTTATAAGTTCTTTCTTTACCGAATTTCATAAGAAAGATAATTGAAAAAATGATTCGGTGAACTAAGTTCCGGGCATCAGAAACAAAATTTCAATAGTATTCCAAACGCAAACCCTACATCCCGACCTATAGACTTCACCAATTCGCAACCTGTAACCCCCACCCCTAACTAAAGATTTAACGAATTTACGAACCATTTTACCAATCACAAATCCCGCATCCCGTAATCCGCATCCTGAACTAACGATTCCCGAACTAACGAATTAACCAATTTCCCAATCAAAACCCCACCTCTAATAACCCGCACTCCGAACTAACGAATTCACCAATTAACCAATTACCCAATCCTCAAAAGCGCCCATAACGAAGCTCTCAAAGATTTATTGTGGAATTAATCCGCAACTTTTCAGCTTTAACCCCAATATATTCTACAACCGTTAAAATAAACAACCTGATCCTCAATACTAATAGGTTGGGGTACAATAATTGGTATGGCACTACTGAAATTAGATTGAACTATTTAAGGCTTCTCACTTAAAAGCAATCGCATAGATAGTTTTAAATTAAATTTTGATGATGATGACGACACAAAACATTAAATCCCCCTCTACAGCTATGGCTGACAAATTACTTTACAATACCCCACAAAAAAACGAAACCACTTCAACTGAACCCGGCGAAGAACAAGATTCAGAAAATTACAAAACGGCGACTTTTACAAAAAGGCACGTATCTATTCTGGGAGGTACTTTTTTACTTTTAATGGGAGCAGCTTATTCATTTTATCTTTTGCAACCACAATTTCAAGAGGTGAATTTAAGCAGGATGGATACCATTGGAGGAATGATCCTGCTAATTGTAGGAGCTTTCCTTTTACTGTTCAGGCTTGGATTTCTGGCTTACATCGCAAGATTGTTCTTTCGCTATAAGCCGGTGACTTCTGTTAAAGATGAGGAATTGCCCAGCTGCACCGTGATCGTGCCGGCCTATAATGAAGGGAAACTGGTATATTCTACCCTGCAGAGCCTGGTAGACAGCAACTATCCTTCAGGTAAATTACAATTACTTGCAATTGATGACGGGAGTAAGGATGACACCTGGGAGTGGATGAAAAAAGCCAAAGAGGAATTTGGTGATCGTGTCACTATCCTTCAGCAGCCAAAAAACCAGGGAAAGAGACACGCTCTTTACCGCGGATTCAATATTGGAACAGGAGAGGTTTTTGTAACCGTAGACAGTGATTCAATCGTTGAAAAAGATACTTTGCGCAACCTGGTTTCGCCTTTTGTAACCAATGAAAATTGTGGTGCGGTGGCAGGAAATGTTCGGGTTTTAAACAATGAAAAGGCGATCATTCCGCGAATGCTGAACGTGAGTTTTGTCTTTAGTTTTGAGTTCATACGCTCTGCACAAAGTGTATTGGGGTCTGTATTATGTACTCCGGGTGCGCTTGCAGCCTATCGCAGGAATGCGGTTATGAATTGCGTGGAGGAATGGATCAACCAGACCTTTATGGGAAAACCAACAGATATTGGGGAAGATCGCGCAATGACCAATATGATCCTTAAACAGGGCTTTCATGTGTTGTTTCAGCGAAATGCCTATGTACTTACCAATATTCCTGAAAAATACAGCAGTCTCCACAAAATGTTTACTCGTTGGGAAAGAAGTAATGTTCGTGAAAACCTAATGATGTCTAAATTTGCTTTTAAGCCTTTTAGGATTGGTTCAAAGTCCGGCCCTCGTATTCTACTGGTAAACCAATGGATGGGTATGATTACAGCATATCCGTTGATCCTCGTTATGATCATCCTGCTGGTTACGCATCCGGTTTTATTTATAAGTTCGACTCTTTTAAGCATTTTAATATTCTCGAGTCTTCCGGCATTCTTTTATGCTAAGAAGTATAATATAACTGAGGCCTTCTGGATCTACTCATACAGTATATTCTATACCTTCAGTTTGTTCTGGATCACACCGTATGCGATGGCAACTGCCAGCAGAAGGGGCTGGTTAACACGTGAATTACCACAGCAAAAATAAACCGAAGGTTTACACTTTGTACCGGAGAAATCCGGATATAGAAAAAGTTACTGAAGCAATTCAGTAACTTTTTTGTTTTGGAACAATTTTATCTTTTTTCTGGATTTTTAGGACTCGGGTTAAAACTCAATATTATTAGAATAAAAAAGCCCGGAATAAATCCCTGGCCTATCAGGCAAACCGTTCCCTTCCCAGGTTCTAACCCATTAGACCCTGAAACAAGTTCAGGGTGACGTCGGTGGGGCGCTTTAAACTTTTACAGATCCTCTCCCACCGTCATGCTGAACTCGTTTCAGCATCTAACGTCTTATACTGAAAATTGTCCTCACACTGCACACGTTCTCACCTGCCATTGATGGCTGGCAACCGCCT